>CAIRYL010000076.1 GCA_903882825.1 uncultured Candidatus Peregrinibacteria bacterium
TCTTTCGGATAAAAATAGAGTAAAACGTAAGGAAAATCAGAAAAATCAGAAAGGAAATGTGTATCTGAAGCGGTATTATTATTCATAAAATATAAAAAAAGACTCGATACGAAGCGTAACGAATCTTTTAAAAAAAATCGATAAAATAAATTTTATGCGTAAAACTGTTCTTTTCTTCTTTTCTCTTGGAAATGGCTTCTTTTAATAGCTGCAATACGAACAACCCGTTTCGTAGGATCGCCTTTTTGATAACGCTCATCACGAATTTTTTGCATAATTCGCGCATTATTTACCTGACGCTTCCAGCGCTTAATGAGTTTTTCGTTGGTTTCACTATCACGTTTTTGTGCCCAAACCGCCATACAAAATAAAAAAAGCTGTGCTATTTTCCCTTAAAAATAAAGATATGTCAAAAAGAATTTTAGTTTTCGGTATTTTTAAGAGAAAAAACTGCCTGTTGTAAAATTTCTAACCCTCTTGTAATTCTTTTTATACTTCGCTCTTTCCCAAAAATTTCTAATAATTCAAAAGTCCCTGGGCTAAACTCTTCTCCAGAAAGTGCCACTCGTAAAGGATATAAGACAAATCCATTTTTAAATCCTGATTCCAAAATACGTTCCATAAAAACATTTTTTAGAGAATCTGCTATATATTCTCCTTCATAATTTTGGAGAACTTGAAGCGAAAAATGTAATGATTCTTGTGCACTGTGAATATCTGTCCCCATTTTTTTATGAATATATAAATCTGAAGAATAAGAAAAAGAAGTATCTTCTTCAAAAAAGAATCGAAGAAATTCTGGAACTTCTGAAAGTTTTTTTGTTCTTTCTTGAATAAGAGAAAGTGCTTTTTTAAAAAAATCGTTTCCGTATTTTAAAACATTTTCCCGTTCTTTCGTCTGAGAAAAGACGGAATTCATGACGCATTGTTCAAATTCTTCCAATGATTTTTGACGAATATAATATCCGTTGAGCCACAGAAGTTTTTCCATATCAAAAACAGCGCCACCTTTGTGAACCCTTTCCAGAGAAAATTTTTCAACAAGATCTGCAAGAGAAAAAATTTCTTCTTCATCCTGAGTATTCCACCCTAAAAGTGCTAAAAAGTTTATAAGAGCCTCTGGTAAAAATCCTTCCTGTAAATAATCATCTACCGAAACCTTGTTTTTTCGTTTAGAAAGTTTGGATTTATCGGCATTCAGAATAAGCGGAAGATGTGCGTACACTGGGATATTCCATCCAAAAGCCTCGAGCAAAAGTATTTGCTTCGGAGTATTAGAAATATGATCTTCTCCACGAATAACATGAGAAACTTGCATTTCTGCGTCATCTACCACTACGCAAAAATTATACAGTGGTGTTTCTAAATCTTTCGCAATCACAAAATCATCCAACTCTTTAGTCGAAATTTTTACTGATCCGCGCACGAGGTCTGTAAAAAAAATATCTCGAACTGGATCTGGAATTCGGAAACGAATAACGCTTTTTTCCCCTTTTTCCTGACGAATTTTTGCCTCTTCTGTTGAAATATGGCGACATGTTTCTGGATAGCGAAATGCACGTTTTTCTTGTTGTGCTTGGTCTCGAAGCATCTCTAATTCTTCATGAGTACAAAAACAAAAATATGCCTTCTTTTCTTCTAAAAGTTGTTGAAGATGTTTTTTATAAATTTCTGTCCGTTCACTTTGACGAATAACTCCGTTATCCCATGAAATGCCGAGCTTTTGTAACCCTTCTATAATATCGGTTTCATACTCCTTTACAGATCTTTCTCTATCGGTGTCCTCCATACGAAGAATAATTTTCCCCCCATACTTCTTCGCAAAAAGGTAGTTATACAATGCGGTACGAACAGTTCCAAGATGCAGAAGCCCAGTAGGAGAAGGTGGAATTCGAACGACAATATTTTCCATTTTTATAAAAAAAGCCCCTGGAGTATACCAGGGGCAGAAAGAGAAATGAAAGAATGATTATTGTCGAGGAGGTGTATTTCCTGTTCCTGATGGAGAAACTCCGGATGGTTGTGGTGCAACATTTCCATTTCCCGAAATTGGATTTTGCTGAGACTGTTGCTGAGCAGCTTTTTGCTGTTCTGCTTTTTGAGTTTCATAATCCTTTAAAAATCCACTTATTTCATCTTTTGTATAATTTTTTTCAAGGCTTTTTCCGAGTAAAAATGCGAATTGGTCAAGATTTTGAACAATATTTCCGAAACTGCCATTTAATTCTTTTACTAATTCTGGAGAAAGATCTCCAATTGCTATTTTTTTATCGGAAGACGTAGAAACAGGGACATTACTTTGCATATCCTTTTTAAAATCTTGATGAATAAGAAAGAGCATTCCTGCAATAAAAAACGCAGCTACTACTCCCATTGCACCAACAATTTCTAAAACGGTATTAGAATCATGTTTTTGAAGCATAAAAAAAGAAAAAAAGAAAAAAAGAAAAAAACGAACGGATTCTACCCTGAATACGGAATAATTGCAATATTCATTGTAACAGGAGTAACAGGCTTATCATTTCCATCGGTCTGAGTGCGGGCAATAATATCTACAATATCCATTCCTTTAAACACTTGTCCAAAAACGGTGTGACGATTATTCAGGTTCGTATTGTTCACCTGATTGATAAAGAATTGAGATCCATTGGTAGAAGGTCCACTATTTGCCATTGCGAGCGCACCTCGAATATTTTTACGATTTGGAGAAAATTCATCTGCAAATGGTTTTTTCCAAATACTTTCTCCTCCAGTCCCCTTTCCAAGAGGATCTCCTCCTTGAATCATAAATCCATTTATAACTCTGTGAAAAATAAGCCCATTATAATATCCATTTTTTGCGTGAGTTTTAAAATTTTCTACTGCTTTTGGTGCTTCTTTTGGGAAAAAACGAATATAAATATCGCCTTTCTCGGTTTTTATAACTGCCACCTCTTCTCCTTTTACCGGAACATCGGATTGAACAGAAGAAGGAGTAGTAGAAAGAGGTACTTCCCCTGAAGATCTTCCAGGTTCATAAGTAGAATCGCTTCCTCTTATTCCACCGAAAGAACATCCTGAAAAAATTAACAGAAAAGAAAGTGCTGAAAAAAGTGTTTTTTTCATAAGAGAAAAGAAAAAGAAAAATTATTTTGAGGTGGGACGACAAGTAACCGTACATTGATACCCATTATTTTCACCCTGTATTTGGAAAGATGGAGGAAATGGGCTTGGAGTTTTATTTTCTACTGTTTCTTCCGCAGATAATTCCTCTTTCTCGTTCGTATTTTTCATATTTTTTTCTTCGGGATTTGATCGAACGGTATTTAATAATTCTTGTTCTCCTTTTGTATCTAATCTCTCTTGATGTTGTTCATCGAATTGCTTTTGATCGGGGTTTTCACCAATACTGCAGCCAAAAAAAAGGAGAGGGCTCAAAAATAAAAAAAGGACGGAAGAAATTTTCATAGAGAAACAAAAAGCTATCAGAACGAAGTATACATTTTTTTAAAGTGTAAGCTCTGCAATTTCTACAGCATTGAGTGCTGCTCCCCTTAAAAGCTGGTCTCCACATACGAAAAAGTCAAGACCATACTCACCAAATACATCATTTTTTCGGATTCGACCCACTTCAACATTATATTTTTTGGTGGCGTTGAGTGGCATTGGATATTGTTTTTTTTCAGTGTCATCGACCAAATCTACTCCTTTTGCAACAGAAAGAATTTCTTTTATTTTTTGAATATCAACAGGCTTTTCTGTTTCAACGGTAACGCTTTCGGCATGCGCACGAAAGGTCGGTATTCGAACCGCAGTACACGAAATAAGAAGTTTCGGAAGTCCAAAAATTTTTCGAGTTTCCCAAGAAACTTTCATTTCTTCTTTTGTGTAGCCATTTTCCTGAAATACATCAATATGAGGAATAATATTAAATGGTATAGGATGGGCAAATACTTCATTTTTCACCTCTTCATGATTCAAAAAATTTCTCGTCTGTTTTTCAAGTTCATCCATACCTGCAGATCCTGCACCGCTAGTCGCCTGATACGTGGAAATAATTACTTTTTTAAGTCCAAACTCCTGAAAAATAGGATATAAAGGCATCGCTAATATGGCGGTTGTACAGTTTGGATTGGCAATGAGTGTATGATTTTGGAGTGCGCTGGCATTTAAGGCAGGAACAATCAGTGGAACACTTGCTTCATAGCGAAATGCAGAAGAATTATCGATGACTAATACCCCTTTCTCCGCAAGATATGGAGCATGTTCTCTTGAGAAATCGGCTCCGACCGCTAAAAATAAAATATCTAGTTTTTCGGCTTTTTCTCGAGAAAATTCTTCAATAATCATTTCTCCAAAAGGAGTTGGAATAGTTTTTCCTGCGCTTCTTTCAGACGCCAATAACACCAATTGAGAAAATGGAAATTTTCGAGTAAAAAGAACATTGAGCAGTTCTTGTCCTACCGCACCAGTAACACCCACAATTCCAATTTTTTTCATAATAAAAATAAAAATCGAATCCATTAAATCGTTTTTTAAAAAAAAACTCAAGAATGGATACTAGGAAAATGTAAAAAATTTTAGCTCTTGTAGTTTTTCCCATGCCTTTCCAGAATCTAAAATTTTTTCTGCCAATTGCATACCTTCTAAAAGAGAATTTGATTCCCCTGAAATCCAAAAACCAGCTCCAGCATTTATAACCACCAAATCCCTTTTGGCATTTTGTATTTTCCCTGTTAAAATTCCTTCTAAAATTATTGCATTTTCTGAAGGGCTTCCTCCTGATACTTTTGAATGAGAAACTCGAGAAATTCCATATTCTTCAGGGATAATTGTTCCTGTTTTTATTTCTCCCTGATTTTGAAACATTGCAAAAAAAGTAGTATCACAAATGGTAATTTCATCGAGTCCATCATTTCCATGTACCACCAAGGCAGAAATTCTTCCGAGAGCTTTGAGCGCTTTTGCAACTGGAAAAACCAAATCTTTTGAAAAAACTCCCACGACTTGATGTGTTGCTCCTGCAGGATTTGTTAATGGACCCAAAATATTAAAAATAGTACGTTTCTCTATTTTTTTCCGAACAGGCATGACATATTGCATTGCTGGATGCAATTTTTGAGCAAACAAAAATGCAATTCCAATGCTCTCCAGGAGTAATTCCATTTGTGAAGAAGTAGTTTCCAAAGAAACTCCTAATGCTTCTAAAACATCAGCCGATCCACTTTTAGAGCTTGCCCCACGATTCCCATGTTTTGCGACTGTTATGCCCCCACCAGCGAGTACAAATGCAACCGTAGTAGAAACATTAAAAGTTTTTGCTATTCCACTTCCTCCTGTTCCACACGAATCAAAAATTTTTGAAGAATGCGTCATTACTTTTTGTGACACTTTTTGCATTTCTTCTGCCCCCCCTGCAATTTCTTCGTATGTTTCACCTTTTTCGGATAATGATCGCAAAAATATTTCTAAATCATCCGGTAAAATTTTCCCTAAAAAAATTTCATGAAATAAATCTGCCGTCTCTTTTTGAGACAGGCTTTGCTTTTTTTGCACTTTAGTAAGAGCAGAAAGAAATATCAAAACAAGTACAAAAATACCTACAAATCGGTTGATTCAATGGCTTCTCTGAGCGAACTATAATGTTCAACAAGGCTTAAAAATCCCACCAAATCTAAAATATCTAAAATATGTTGATTTCCTTCAGAAAGTATAATTTTTTTATCTTCTTGAGAAAGTCTCGTATACATATCTGCAAAATATCCAATAACCGTAGAATTAATAAACTCTAAATCACGAAGATGAAATATAAAGTACTTGGCATGTAGTGCTGATTCTTCTTGGAGAGCATTGTTCAGATCTGATCGAAAAGAGTCAACCATGTCTCCATCTACTTCCCCAGAGAGGTAAATCACCTTTATGTGATTTTTATTAGGAACATCAATGAGCGATACCTGATAGGTTGCCATACGAGTGTGAGCGAGAATAACAAAAAGTTTCTTATTACTGTACTCTATTTTCTAGAAAAAATCAACGTTTCGTCAACTGAAAACTTTTTTATTTTTTAAAAATTACGCATAATCCTCTTACAATACTGTTTTTCCTCATTTTATGAATTCAAAAAGACCATTTTATGTTACCACTTCTATTGCCTATGTAAATGGAAATCCTCACGTAGGGTTCGCAATGGAAAGTATTCAAGCAGATGTATTGGCGCGATGGGCGAGAAAAAAAAATCGTCCAACCTATTTTTTAACCGGTACCGATGAACATGGAAGTAAACTTGCAAAAACTGCCCAAGAAAAAAATATTTCTCCTCAATCCTTGTGTGACCAAAATAGTGCCGAATTTCAAAAACTCAAAGAGTCTTTGGCTCTTTCCTATGATGATTTTATTCGCACAACAGACCAAAAAAAACATTGGCCTGGAGTACAGGCAATGTGGAAAATTTTATTAGAAAATGGAGATTTAGAAAAAAGAACCTACACCGCACAATATTGCACCGGATGTGAGACTTTTTTAACAGAGAAAGACTTGATAGATGGCATGTGTCCTTTTCATAAAAGAGCGCCAGATACCGTTTCAGAAGAAAATTATTTCTTTAAACTTTCAAAGTATTCTCCTCAAATTTTAGAATTGTTACAGTCCAATATTCTTCAAATTATTCCTGATTTCCGAAAAAATGAAATTCTGAAAATAGCAGAAGAGGGCTTAACGGATATTTCCTTTTCTCGTCCATCTGAAAAAGTAAGTTGGGGAATACCGGTCCCTGGAGATCCTTCTCAAACCATGTATGTGTGGTGTGATGCACTGGTAAATTACATTTCAGCGCTTGGATATGGGAAAACACCAGGAGAAAAAAAACTATTTGAAAAATTTTGGAATACCGCAGAAGTGGTACACGTTATTGGGAAAGATATTCTTCGTTTTCATGCTGGTATTTGGATTGGAATGCTTCTTTCTGCAGGTATAAAAATTCCCAATAAAATTTTTGTTCATGGATTTTTAACAAGTGAAGGAGAAAAAATGAGTAAATCACTGGGAAATGTAGTTGACCCTTTTGGAGAAGTAGAAAAATATGGAACAGATGCTCTGAGATATTTTTTGTTACGAGAGGTGCCTGTTGGAAGAGATGCCGATTTTAGTCGACAACGATTTGAAGAAATTTATCAATCACATTTAGCCAATGGACTTGGAAATCTTGTTTCTCGAGTTTTTACGCTGTGTCAACGAAATTTCCAAGAAATATCTTTTATAAATTTTGTACCTCGTGATGATTTTGAAGAAATAAGAATAAAAACAGAAAAAATTGTTTCTGAAAAAATGGAGAAATTTTCTCTTCATGAAGCAGTTCAAGAACTTTTTTCCGTAGTAGATTTTTGTGATAAACGCATGGATGAAGAAAAACCATGGATAAGCGTTAAAGAAAATCCAAAAAAAGCACAAAATCTTTTGTATAATCTTTTATATCTCCTTCGTTGGTTTTCGGAAGAATTAGAGCCATTTTTACCCATCACTGCAGAAAAAATGAGAAGTATTTTGGGAAAACAAAAAGAAACACTTGGAACACTTGAAATGCTCTTTCCTCGGCTTGAGAAGTTATAAAAAATGTGAAATACTCAACATTAAGTTTTACAAAATTATTTTTATGCCTCTCTCTGCTCTTCTCCTCTGCGCTGGTCAATCTTCTCGAATGTTTCCCTTGTCGGATAAAATTTTTTTTGAATATCTTGGAAAATCTATACTGGAATGGAAAATAGAAGAACTTTTAAAAATACCTGAAATTGAAAATATTTTTATAGTTGGAAATTTAGAGAATATTGATCACATAAAAACTCTGTGTGCTCAAAAATTTCCAAAAAAATCATTTTTATTTTCTATCCAAAAAAATACAGAAGAAGGAATGATGGGTGGAATTTTAAGTATTTCAGAAATATTCCCAAAAAAACATTCTTTACTTTTATCAAGCTCTAATGATTTTGTGGAAAACTTTTGTATTTCTTCCCTTATTTCTCAATGGAAAAGCAGTTCTTCTAAAATTTTTATATGTGGAAAAAAAGTAAATTCATATTTCCCTGGTGGATATCTACAATTAAAAAGTGGAAATTTTGTGGAAAAAATTACTGAAAAACCAGGAGAAGGGAATGAACCATCAGATATGGTAAACATTGTTTCCCATATTTTTTCAAATCCAGAAGAACTTTTTGCAGAACTTTTTCACATTCAATCTCAAAATTTTACAAAAAAAGATGATGCGTATGAAATAGCTCTTCAAAACCTTTTTCAAAAGGGGATACCAGCAGAAGTAGTTCCTTATTCTGGTTTTTGGCAAGCCCTAAAGTATCCGTGGCATCATTTACAAATGACTGAATATTTTCTTTCTCAAATACAAGGTCAAATAATTCATTCCTCGGCAAGAATTGCAAAAACCGCCGTTTTAAACGGAAATGTAAAAATAGAAGAAGGTGTTCAAATTTTAGATTTCGCAGTAATAAATGGTCCAGTATATATTGGGAAAAATACAATTATTGGAAATCATGTTTTAATAAGAAATAGTATTATTGGAGAAAATTGTAGTATTGGTCATACCACTGAAGTAGCACGGAGTTATATAAGAAATAATGTTTCAGCACACCAAAGTTATATTGGTGATAGTGTTATCGATAATGATATAAATTTTGGAGCTGGAACAAGAACAGGGAATTTACGACACGATAAGGGAGAAATTTTTGTAATAATAAAAGGTGAAAAGGTAAATAGTAAGCATAATAAACTAGGGTTGTTTTGTGGAAGCGGGGTAAAAATAGGAATTAACACGAGTTTTTCACCAGGAATAAGTGTGGGGAAAAATTCATTTTTAAGTGCAGGAATGTGTATAAGTCAAAATATTCCAGAAAATAGCTTTGTAAAAAGAAAATTTCAAAAAGAA
>CAIRYL010000077.1 GCA_903882825.1 uncultured Candidatus Peregrinibacteria bacterium
ATTTTTTGTTCTGAAGCAATATCTAAATGAGAAGTCGCTTCATCTAACAACAAAATATCTGGTTCTTTATAAATTGCCCGTGCAATTCCTACTCGCTGTTTTTCTCCTCCTGATAACTTTATACCTTTTTCTCCCACGAGTGAATCAATCCCTTGCGGAAGTTTGTGCACAAAGTCTTCCACATGGGCAATTTGAAGTGCTTTTTGTAACATCTCTTCATTTTTTATATCTTGTGAAAGCGTAATATTTTGCTCTAAAGAAAGATTAAAAAGTTCTGTATCTTGTGGAACCACTGCTATTTTTTTAATATATGACTCTCTTTTTAAATCCTGTAAAGAAGTAGTATCAAAAAAAATATTTCCTTCGTAATTGGTATACAACTTTAAAATAAGTTTCAAAAGTGTCGATTTCCCTGTCCCAGAAATTCCCACAATCCCTATTTTTTCTCCCTTTTTTATTTCTAAAGAGAAATTTTTTAACACAGATTTTCCTCGGTATGAGAAATGAATATTTTGAAAAACTAATTTTTCCCAAGAAAAATCAAAAGCTTTTGTGCCGGTATCTTCAACCATTGGTTTGGTTTGTAATACTTCTTTCATACGCATCATTGCCAATTTTGCGGTTACAAATTCACTATACGTTTCCGAAAACTCATGTGCCGATGCTTCAATTTTCCCAAAATAAAAAAGAGCCATGGCTAAAATCCCCACTTCTAAATTTCCTAAAAAAATTTGCCAAAGCGTGAATGCTATTATTAAAAGGCGAAAAAAATCTTGATATACCCCTAAAAATATGGCTCTTACACGATAATAGTAAATTCGTTTTCGAATTTTTTCTAACAAACGAACGGTAATATTGAGCAAAAATGGAAAAATTTTCTCACCAATGCCAAGAGATTTAATAACGGAAATATTATGAACAGACTCAAACGCTACTCCATTAAAGTTTTCCCATTCTATATTTACCAAATGCGATTGGTAAGACGCTTTTTTTATAAACTGATAAGAAAGAATATAATAGGTTATAAAAAAGAAACTTAATAATATAGTGAATACAATATTAGAAAACGATAAAATTACTAAAATACTTACCAGGTTAATGGTTGATTCAATAACAAGATCTACATACATTCTGATCATTTTATCAATACTTCCTCCTCCTTTTATTATTTTTTGCATTTTATTTCCAGTATTTTCTTTTTCATGCCACTCCATATCGAGTGAATACAAATATTGAATAGTATTTTTTTGGGCATCAATATTCGCATTTTCTCCAATTTGATATATGTAATATTTCGCAATCCCCTGCCCAAAAAAATGGTAAAGCGCCACAATCATCATTATTCCTAACAATTGCCACACATAGGTGGTGTCATCCCCCATTTTATAATGAGAGGCGAAGGTAATAATTTCAGAAATTGCCCATGCGGGAAAAAGCCATACAATATCACTGGTAGCACGAATAAAAGTTCCCCACCAAAATTTTTTTTTATAGGGTTTTATAAAATTCCAAATGTCTTTTATGAGCTGTGTATTATTATACACGCCTAAAAGAGAATCACTCATAATACAAAAAAATGCTCTCCCCCATCATAACAATACCAGAGAAGAGAAAGAAACCTCTGTTTTTTTGATATTTTTCAGTATAATTTTAAAGCACTGTTCCCTTTATTTCGTGATTTTTTCTCTCCCATTTCCTATTCGTTCCATTTTTCCCTTTTTAAAATATTGTATAGTGGGAGGAATTGCCACACTTGTTGATGTAAGCGTGGTATTTATAGCAGTAGAATTTTTAGGTTTTCGTGATATTTTTGGCGATACTCTTGGCGTACTTTTGGGAGCTGTTTTGGGATTTAGTTTTGCGGTGAGCCAAAGCTTTATTCTTCATCATTTTTGGACATTTCAAGTCGAATCCAAAAAATATAAACCTTTATTTTTAAAATTTTTATTAGTGTCGTTGGTCGGACTTTTTTTTACGATTTGTTGGATGTTTTTATTTGTTGATATTTTTAATATTCATTATTTAATAGCAAAAATTCTCACATCCTCAATAGTGCTCGTTTGGAATTTTCTAGCGAATAAATATTGGACATTTCAAGTCTCTATATCAAAAATACACATTCCTGAATTATTTTCGATTGACCTTTCTATTCTTATTCCCAGCTATAATGAAGCCAATCGCATTGTTCCCACCATTCAAAAAATACAAGATTTTTTAAAAAAACAATCATTTTCTTGGGAAATAATAGTGATTGATGATGGAAGTACTGATGAAATGCCCTCTGTTTTAAAAAAACTACAACAAGAAATTCCTTTTTTCATACATCGTTATCCCCAAAATAAAGGGAAAGGCTTCGCTTGTAAAATGGGTATTTATCAAGCAAAAGGAAAAAATATTTTACTCATGGATGCCGATTTTTCTACTCCTATATTTGAGGTAATCCCCCTTTTAAAAGCCCTGGAAACGAGCGATATCGCCATTGGATCACGATATTTATCCAATAGTTCTATAGAAGTTTCCCAACCTCCACTTCGGGTTGCTATTGGAAGAATTGGAAATATTCTTATCCAATTTTTAATTTTAGAGAATATTGTGGATACACAATGCGGATTTAAGCTTTTCCCACATAAAATCGCAAAAGAAATTTTTAGTCGTCAAAAAATCCATCGTTTTGGATTTGATATTGAAGCACTGGCAATTGCCAAAAGTTTTGGATACTCCATTGCAGAAGTTCCCGTACATTGGATAAATTCTACGGATAGTCGAGTACGTCCTATCCGTGACGCATTTCGAACATTTTTTGATCTCTTTTATATTAAATTTAATTTTTGGACTGGAAGGTATCTCTAAATTTTGAAAGAAAATGCTCGTGTATTTCGTATATATGTTTATAAAAAGAGATTATTCATTTTTTTCATGATTCATCATTTCTCTGAAATCCCAGACGAAAAAGTAGCTTTTCAAGCTCGTACTCAAAAAGAAGCATTTGCAGAGCTTGTTGATCGCTATGAAAGCCGACTTCTTCGCTATATTACGCGTATTTCTTCTCTTTCATCTGCAGAAGCAGAAGAAACACTCCAAGAAGTTTTCATAAAACTGTGGCAAAACATCAATGAATATGACCAAGAGCAAAAATTTTCCTCATGGATTTATAGAATTGCTCATAATGAAACCATTTCTGCATTTCGTAAAAAAATATCACGAGGAGAAGAACAAAAACTCTCCATAGATGATGAAATGGTACAAAAAGTATGTTCTTCTATTTCGGTAGAAAAAGAAGTAGATGAAAATATAACAAAAGAACAAGTACACAGTGTTTTAAAAACCATTCCAGAAAAATATAAAGAAGTACTCGTATTAAGATTTTTAGAAGGATACTCGTACGGAGAAATATCCGATATTTTATCAGTGCCAGAAGGAACGGTTGCCACACTCCTTTCTCGGGCGAAAGATGCCTTTCAAAAAACATCCAAACGACGAAAGTTTTTTAATTTTTTCTCTTTTTCATCATGAATACTTTCCAAAAATTTTCAGAAAAAATACTTCTTGAAATAGATAAGCGGAAAATTGATCACGTTCCACGTTGGAAATTTATGGTAAAAAACCTCCTTTTTTGGAGTGCGTTTGTAATAGCACTTATTTTCGGAGCACTTTCCTTTGCTATTATTTTTTTCGTCCTTTCCAACGGGGATTTTGATCTGTATTCACATCTTCCTCCTTCTCGATTTTTATTTTTTATACAGAGTATTCCATTTTTTTGGCTTGGCTTTTTAGGAATTTTTTTAGGGCTTTCTATTCTTTTCTTTCGCGTTACTAAAAAAGGATACCGATTTTCTTTATCTCTTGTTTTTGGTGTAGTACTCGGAATGAGCATTCTTTTTGGGGCGCTTCTTCATCTCAATGGTGAAAGTAAAGATTTAGAAAGATTTTTAAGCACACCATTTCGTGATATATATCCTCCTTCAGAAGACCGACGAAAAGACCGATGGATGAATCCACAAGAAGGATTTTTAGCGGGAGATATTACTCAAAAAAGTAAAAATACTGTAGAAATTAAAGATTTTTTAAGAAATATATGGGAAGTAGATATTTCTGATGCAGATATTATTCCAGGACCAGAAACACTTGATGAAAATCGTATACGAGTGATAGGAAGAGTTGAAAAACCTGGGAAATTTATTGCAGAAAAGGTATTACCATGGGAAAAACCAAAAGGAATGGGAAACCACAATGGTTTTGGAATGTTTTTTGAAAGAAGACCACCTCCAAAAGAAACATCTGAAAATTTCCCTTATTTTTAAAAAAAGTGAAAGAAAATTTTTATAGTGCTCGTATTAAGAAATGAAGGCGCACTTCTCTTTTTTCTTTTTTTCTTTCCTTATGCAATTTCCATCCTTTTCAAAAAAAACGCTCATTACTACCGCGATAGTGGTAGGAGCGGTTTTCATTACCGGCGCGGGTGTAACACTCGCTTCTCATAGCTCTTTTTCTCGTCCACATCTTACGAGTGACCAAAAAACGGCATTAGAATCTGCAAAAAAAAGTGGAGATACGCAGTTAGTACAAAATTTATTAAAAGAATACGGAATTTCAGTTCCAGAAAATGGAATGATGGGCGGAAGAGACGAAAAAGGTCCAGATCTTTCTGCTCTTTCGGCAGAAGATAAAACCGCATTCGAAACCGCTCGCCAAAACCGTGACCATGTATCTGCAAAAGCTATTTTAGAAAAATATGGCATTACTCCACCAGAACGTGGAATGATGGGCGGAAGAGACGAAAAAGGTCCAGATCTTTCTGCTCTTTCGGTAGAAGATAAAACAGCATTCGAAACTGCTCGCCAAAACCGTGACCATGCATCTGCAAAAGCTATTTTAGAAAAATATGGCATTACTCCAGCTCAAAAAAAGAAATGATAAAAAATAAGAAAAACAATAGCTTTAAAAAAACCGGCAAATCTGCCGGTTTTTTTATAAAAAGAGATATAAATATTCTCCGTAACCCTTTTCTTCCATTTCCTCTCGTGGGATAAATAATAATGAAGCCGAATTCATACAATAGCGTTTTCCCCCTCTGTCTGGTGGACCATCGTTAAACACATGTCCTAAATGAGAATCTGAAAGTGATGATCGCACCTCTGTTCTAGAAGAAAAAATACTTTTATCTTCTTGTAAACGAACGGCATTTGATTGAATAGGTTTCACAAAAGATGGCCAACCAGTACCGGAATTATATTTATCTGGTGAAGAAAAAAGCGGATCTCCAGAAATTTTATCTACGTATATTCCTTCTTTTTGAGAACTATAATACTCATTTTCAAACGGTTTTTCTGTTCCAGATTGTTGTGTAACGTTATATTCAAGGGGAGAAAGTGTTTTTTTTAGTACTTCCAGAGATGGTTTTTGATAATTATTCACAGGAAGAGTTTTTTCTGTGCGTAATGGTTTATGCTGGGATATAAAGGCATCTCGTCCAGAAGCACTCCTATAATACGCATAGCGAAGAGGATTTTTTCGAGAATAATCTTGATGATATTCTTCTGCCATCCAAAATAGAGTTCGGGGAAGAAGTGCTATATTTATGGGTTTTTCATATATTTTTTCCTTTTGAAAAGTATCTATAACCATTTGTGCCACTTTTTTTTCTTCTTCAGAATCATAATAAATGGCAGGGGTATACTGCACTCCTCTATCATGAAATGATCCCGCATCATCAGTGGGATCGCTATACCATAAAATATGCTCAACCAGATTTTTATAGGAAGTTTTTAAAGGGTTATATGTCACCTGCACCACTTCTCGATGTCCACCTTCCGCATAATTTTTATAATTTGGATTTTCTGAACTTCCTCCAGAATATCCCGATACTACAGTAATAATTCCTTTCATCTTCTCAAAATCTGCTTGTATACACCAAAAACAACCTCCTGCGAATATTGCTGTTTTTTCATCAGAAGTATTCACTTTTGGTGGAGGTGAAGATGCCAATACACCAGAAAAAATATTCATCATTTTTTTAAATAAAAGATTTATTCCCAAATATGAAGCCAAACCCCCCAATAATGGACCACCACATACAAAAACAAAATATATCCCAAAATACCAGTTATAAAAACAATCAGTACCGTATTTATTATAACATTTACATTTCTTTTTACCGCATTAAAGGTACAAATATTTTTTGATTTCCGAAAATACAGTACTACCGCCACTATCATGCTTACGAGTCCTGCGATTCTAAAATACCATTTATAACTTCCATACAAAGTGTCTGCCAATGAAGTAGCAAATTCCACACTTACAAACCCAAAAATAACAATTACAATAGGCGATAAACAGCAGAGTGATGCTATAAAAACTGGAATTCCTGTAATTTTTAAAAGCTCTTTTCCATTCATACATATTATTTTTCTATTTTTTTACAAAATAGTAAACGATTCTACCATTTTCATAATTGTTTTTAAATGAACATCAAAATCATCCACGTCTGCCCCATACATAAGCGCATACACCTCATCATTTTTTATGGTCCATAATAACAGAGTTCTCACCATATCCGTTTTTTTAGTAACTTTATTTTCTTTTTCTTCTTCGTACACAAATTTATATCCTTCGTATCCTGCAAATTTTGTTTTTTCTGAAGTAATAATCGTAATTCCTGGTTTATTTTCCATAATGAGAATCATCGATTTTTCGTATTCTTCAGGTGTTATAGGTTTTGAAGTATCCGAAATTTTTGAGTTTTGAATCATAAAAATTTCTGCCCCATCGTCTTCATTTTCTTTCGGGGCTACAAACGCCACCACTGCACCAAAAAAATTTTCTTGTTTTTGATATTCTTTCGGATATTCCAGTGTAATATTTGCGCTTTCACTGGAATATTCTACAAATTCTTTCGCTATTTTTTGTTGAAATTCGACAGAATCTTTTTGACTGCCAAATAAGGAACACGCACTTAAGAAAAATGTACAAAAAACAAAGAAATAGGCTGATTTCAGAAAGACATTCATAAAAAACTAAGAAAGAGATTGGTAATATTCCAATAATCTTTTTTCGCTATCAAGAATTGGTTTTAATGAAACTTCTTCCACAAGATTCTCTTCTTCGTTATATCCAAATGGATTATCTAAATCTTTAATAAAG
>CAIRYL010000078.1 GCA_903882825.1 uncultured Candidatus Peregrinibacteria bacterium
GAACTCAAAGCCTTTGAAGAGCGAATTCTTTCAGCAGAAGCGCAAGTGTTAGAAAAAGAAACAAAAATTTTTGAAACAATTCTTTCTCAAACGATTCAATATACACGTTCTATTCAATATGCTTCTCGTGCTGTTGCGGAAATTGATCTTCTTGCTTCTTTTGCCGAAACTGCAAAAAAAAATCGGTTTATACGTCCTACTCTTTGCACAGAAGGAGGTATTTCTATTACAAATGGACGACATCCGGTGGTAGAAAAATTTTTAAAAAATAAAGGGAAACAATTTATTCCCAATTCTCTTTTTATGGGAAGTAATTCCACTGTACATATTATTACTGGTCCTAATATGGCAGGGAAATCTACATTTTTAAGACAAAATGCGATTATTTTATACCTTTTTCATCTTGGGAGTTTTGTTCCCGCCGAGGAAGCGATTCTTTCCGTGAGAGATTATATTTTTACAAGAATTGGGGCTGGGGATTCTTTAGCAACTGGAGAATCCACTTTTTTGATAGAAATGCAAGAATCGGCAAATATTTTACGCCATGCAACGAAAGACAGTTTCGTCATTCTCGACGAAATTGGTCGAGGAACGTCTACCACTGATGGTCTTTCTATTGCGTGGGCGATTACTGAACATTTACACGAACAGGGTGTGAAAACGCTTTTTGCAACTCATTATCATGAACTTATTTCTTTGGCAGAGAGTTTGCCGTGTGCTGAAAATTTTTCAGTGCAGGTATTAGAGAATCGCGAAGAAGGGGTGGTTTTTTTGCATACTATTGTACAGGGTGGAGCAGAAAAAAGCTTCGGAATAGCAGTGGCAAAATTAGCAGGAATTCCTTTTTGTATCACTAAAAGAGCAGAAGATATTTTAGAGGTATTGGAACGTACGGAAAAAACTCCAGCAGAACGTGGCTCTCAAATTTCACTTTTTGATACTGAAAATGCATTTGTAAAAAAGAAAGTTCATCAATCGACTCCCAAAATACAAGAAAAGTCAGAAATGGAGGAGGAAATTCAGAAAATTGATCTTTTAGAAGTGACTCCTCGAAAGGCATTGGAGCTTTTATTCCTCTGGAAAGACAAAATAAAGAAAAATACACACTAAAAATACTCATTTCCATTTATCTTTCATGAGGAATAAAAATAATTATAAAAAATCTTTTGCAAACCACCGTTCTTTGAGATGATAATGAAGAGACTTCCTTCCCTCATTTTTTCCTCATGTTTCGGACGTTTTTTCTGATCTTTGGCATTCTTTTTCCTCTTTTTTCCTCTTTTTCATTTGCATACGCCGAATGGAACGTTGGGAATATTTTACTAAAGCATGAATACCATCATTTTTCTGTTTCGGTACAGGAAAATGGATTCATTGGAGAATCTCCAGTTTTATCGAGTAATTCTTCTCATTTTTGTTTTGCAAAGGAGATCACCCCCGAACCTCCCACCAATTCAAATTCTTCTGAAAAAACAATTCAAAACGCTATAATTGCCGAATATCTTGAAAAAAATATTGCTCCAAAAATTAATAAAGATGCGACTGCCGTCACTATTTCTAAAAATAATGAAGGAAAAATAGTATTTGATGGATACGGACAATTTGGAGAACATTTAAATATAGAACTTTCTACCAGAATTATTGCGAAGGCCATTGAGAAAAATATTGGAGTAGTGACCCTTATGGTTGAGAAAACGCCTCCTACCATTACCGTCAATGATCCCGATCTGAAATCACAAGGAATTATAGATCTTATTGCTGTTGGGCAATCAAATTTTACAGGATCTTCTTCCAATAGGCGTTATAATCTCTCTCTTTCTGCAAGTCATTTTAATGGCTTTCTTATCCCCAAAGATTCGACTTTTTCCTTTAATAATGCGTTGGGACACGTAGGATTTGATACGGGGTATAAAAGTAGTCCTGTGATTATTGGTGATTCAGTAGAAGATGGAGTGGGTGGAGGTGTTTGTCAGGTTTCTACCACTGCTTTTAGAGGAGCAATGTTGGCAGGAGTGGATATTACAGAACGTTGGAATCATCGATTCGCTATGAATATGTATGCTCCGTATGGAAGTGATGCAACCGTATATGAAGGCGGGAAAGATTTGAAATTCATCAATAATACGCCTGGCGCTATTTTACTCCAAACTCGTACAGAGGGAGATGAACTCTATTTCTATTATTATGGAACGAGCGATCATCGAGAAGTGTCTATTTTAGGACCTTATAAATATGGATATGTTGGGGCTCCAGCTCCAAAAGTGGTACAAACTTCCGATCTTCCTCCCGGGGCAGAGAGAGTAGAAGGTGGAGCGGTTGGAGGTTTTCGGACTGCTTATTCTCGAATTGTTACTTTTTTAGGAAAACCTGATCCGGAAAAAAAACCATTTCCTTCTCATTATTCCCCCAAAGCAAAACTTATTTTACGTGGTTCCATTCCTCCTCCTGCTGAAAATTCATCGTCTACCGTTCCTTCCGATCAAGTTGCAGGGGTATAAATTACATTATTTTGTATGTTTGATTCTCTTTTTCAAGAAGCACTTCATATTTTTACACCGGAAGGATCCTTAGCACTTTTGAATATTATTCTTATTGATTTGGTAATGAGCGGAGATAACGCCATTTTAATTGGTATGGCAACGAAGAATCTCAAAGGGGCTCTTCGTAAAAAAGCTATTTTATGGGGAGTTTTTGGGGCAACCCTTTTTAGAATTCTGTTTTCTGGCGGAGTAGTGTGGCTTTTGAAAATTCCAGGACTCGAGTTTTTTGGAGCGGTACTTCTGTTATATGTGGTATGGAAATTTTACAGAGAAATTCGTACGAGTGAAGAAGGAGGAAATATTCATTCTGAAAATGCTCATAGTGACCTTTGGAATGCTATAAAAACCATTATTGTTGCGGATATTGCCATGTCTCTTGATAATGTTTTAGCAGTAGCGGGTGCCAGCCATGGAAATCTTTTTAATCTTATTCTGGGACTTATTATTTCTATCGTGCTCATGGTGGTGGCATCTGGATATATTGCAAATCTTTTGGAAAAATATCCTTCTATTCAGTGGGCGGGTCTTTTTATTATTCTTTTTACGGCACTCGAAATGCTCGAAAAAGGAATGTTTGCAGCGCCTCTCCCAATAGGAGAAGCACTGTCTGGTCGAATTTTTATTTTTCTTTTGTTTTTGGTTGTAGCACTTTTTGGCATATTACAGGCAAAATATTTAAAAGCGGATCATAGTATTTTTGCTGAATGGGCAAAAGAAAATGGTCGAATTTTAATGGTTACGAATTTCGTTTTATTGCTTATTTTGGCAACAGCAGGTGAAAAAATTTATGTGTTTCTGAATAGTCATCATGGCTATTATTATGGAATTATTATGATTTGCGTTTTAGGAATTTTGGAAGTTTTGCGTTTAAAAGATCAAAAAAAAACAGAGAATGATTAGCTTCATATTTTCATTCCAACCTCCAATAAATTTCACCGCATTATTTCCTGGAAACAGGTATGAAAAAAAGTGTCTCAAAAATATGGTTTATGTAGGGTAGAACTGTAGAAACTCTTCCTTAATTTTTTTATAAAAAGAATGAGCCTTTCTTTTGTGAAGTCTTTGTTTTTTTGTAAAAATAAGAATGGATATTGGATTTTTTTATTTTTCTTTTATAAAAATGGCATCGTTTCTCGATTCTCTTATACAAGGGCTTCAGCAGTATTTTTATTCTTCTGGTGCACAAAAAGTTATTGTGGGTGTTTCTGGTGGGGTAGATTCTGCAGTAACGTTTGCGGTTGCGGTCCAATCATTAGGAAAAGAGAGAGTAATGCCCGTTTTGATGCCTTTTCAATTAGGGAAAATTTCTTCCTTTCAAAATTTTCAAGATGCTCAAAATCTTTGTGAATCTTTCCAAATTGTCCCTCGTATTATTCCTCTTGATGATTTTTTTGCGCCATATATGATTCATCTTCCAGAAATGAATCAGCAAATGGTTTCGGGAAATACATTGGCAAGGATTCGTATGACTCTTCTTTTTGGATTGGCAAACGCTGAAAATGGTTTAGTGCTCGGGACGTGTAATAAAACAGAGGTCATGCTCGGATACGAGACAAAGTTTGGAGATGGGGCATCGGATATTTCGGTAATTGGAAATCTTTGGAAAACAGAAGTGTGGGAATTGGCAAAAGAGTTACAAATTCCAGAAATTTTTATTACAAAAACTCCGAGTGCCGAACTTTTTGAAGGACATACAGACGAAGGAGAGCTGGGATTTTCATACCTTGAAGCTGATCGAATTTTAAGAGCGTTAGAAAATGGAGAGGTTTTAGAAAAAACTCCAGTTGTCGAAAAAATAAAATTGCTCATTCACAATAGCCAACACAAACGGATTCCTGCTTATATTCTTCCGCTATTTTCTGTATGAATACTGGTGTTGTAGAGAAATCTCCTCTGTTTCCGAGTGATGAAAATATTTCAAAATTTTTATACGTTGAAGTAGCTGTTTTTCGGGAAATAGGAAGTGTTACTGGAGTGCTCACATACACCGTTCCTCCTCGTTTTTTTGCTGACGTAGAAGTGGGGAAATTAGTAGAAATTCCTTTGCGAGGACATCGAGAAAAAGGAATTATTTGTGCAATACACTCCAAAAACCCTAATTTTTCAACACAAGAAATCGGAAATATCAGTGCGGGAATAGTGTTGTCGCCAGTTTTTATCCAAATGGCACAAAAATTTTCAATGCAAAATTTTTGTTCGCACGCGCGTGCAATAAAGCTTTTTCTTCCACATCGTCTTTTAGAAACAAACGGAGAAATTCCTCAAAAAGAAGGCTATATTCTTTTAAATTCTCCACAATCCTTTAAAAAAATGGGAAAAAAACAACAGGAAGCGCTTTCTCTCTTTTCTGCACCTGGTGAAATATTAGAAATTTCTACTTTTACAGATCGGAATATTTCACGTGTTCTGCTTCGTAAGCTTGAAAAGAAAGGAATTTTGGGGAAAAAAATGCTAGAAATGTATTCGTCTCACACTGTTCCCTCTGTATCTTCTTCCTCTTCTTCTCGTTTCCAAAAAATATTTGTGGGGAGTTCTCATTCTTCTCGAAATGTTGCCGTTTTAGAGGCAATGCAAGAAGCATTTCAGGCACAAAAACAGATTATTTTCTTACTTCCCGATCATTTTTCACTTTTGCAACGATTTCAAAAATTTTCTGATATTTTTGGAGAAAAAAATGTTTCTATTCTTTCTTCTTTGAGTACTGAAGTTGCGAAATATAATTTTTGGTGGGATACCCAAATGAAAACTCCGCATATATTTTTAGGTACAAAATCGACGCTTTTTTTCCCATATAAAAATTTAGGGCTTATTGTGGTAGAGGATGTTCAAGATCAATCATATAAAAATGATGGTATCCCACGGTTTCATGCCAGAGAAACATCGGAACTGTTGGCGGAATGTACGGGCGCAAGCCTTCTTTTTTCTACAGCGTGTCCCGATAGTGAAACCTTGGGGAATCGTATTATCCCTCTTTCGTCACTCTCTTCTCCAAAAAAATGGACACTTACTACTTTTTCATCAGTGCTTCCTTTTACAGCAGTGTATGACATGAAAAATGAAATTTCAGGAGGGAACACTTCTTCTTTGGCTCTCCCCGTTCAACACGCTATTTCTGAAACACTTCAAAATGGTCATCAGGTAATTATTTTTTTAAATAGAAGAGGAATGTTTAGAGCTGTTTTTTGTACTCTGTGTGGATATGTTGAAAAATGTCCATTTTGTAATATTTCTCTTCCAGTTCATCAAAAAAATGGAATTTCTCAGTTTTTTTGTCAGTGGTGTGGATATACAAAACCTCTTTCTCAAACTTGTGCGCAATGTGGTTCCGATGCTCAAAAAGAAGTGGGCGAAGGAACTCAACGAACAGAAGAAGATTTGCAAAAAATGTTTCCACAGGCTCGTATTATTCGCGCCGATCGCGATTCTGTGACGGGGAAATATTCGACTGAAGATGTTTTTGGAGGATTTCAAGAAGGAAAATATGATATTTTGATCGGTACGCAAATGGTGACGAAATCTTTTGATTTTTTAAATGTCGGGTTAGTAGTTTCTATTTTTCCAGAAATTAGTCTTTATTCTGCTAGTTTTCGAAGTGCAGAAAAAATGTTTCAAAATCTTGTAAATCTGAAAGATAGGCTTGGGAAAAAAGTGGAAAATAAAAAATTTTTGATTCAAACTCACATCCCTACTCATCCTGCTTTTTCATTTGTTTTACAGGATGATGTTCTTGGATATATTTCTTCTTCCCTTTTAGAGCGGAAAAAGCTCTTTCTTCCACCATTTTCTAGAATGATTCGTTGTACATTTGTTGGTACGGATTTTCAGAAAGTTCAAAATATAGCAAAAAAATCTCAAAAAAAATTACAAGAAAAATTCAAAAAATCTTCAATTATTCTTTCTTCTGCGGTAGTTCCATATCGGAAGGGTGAATTTTTTGTAACTCTTACCCTGGTAATAAGCCCGCATGAACGTATTTTACCAGAAGATATTCCAAAATCGTCTATCTTGGATCCATACGGAGATGAGATGTAGTCATTTTTTAATTTTCGTATTTTTTTAATTTTTGCTACATTCTATTTGCCTTCATTTCTTATTGTATGGACCCAAAGCTTCAAAATTTTCTTCGCGCTATTGGAATTCTTGTTTTTTTTCTCATTATTTTTTCTCTTCCCGGTTTTTTCCCTATTTTGCTGTTTGGGGCGCTTATTTATTTTACAATGACGGATGCAGGGAAAAAGTTTTTTGATCCAGAACGATGGAAAAATACAAAAGAAGGTCTGGATATTACCGCTTTTCAATCTTCCTCTCATCGCCCTCCACCAAAAGAGAAATCTTCTCCCCCCAATATTTTCTCTGATGTTCAAAATATTTTTTCTCGTCCTCCTCAAAAGTCAAATCCTCTTACCCCCTCTCCTATGAATAATTTTTCATCTGTTCCAATTTTTATAGTTATCCTCGTCATTTTTGGAGGATCTGTGCTTTTTGATGGGATTGTAAACGTTCCTGCCGGAAATGTGGCCGTTATTTTTGATCGTGGAGATGGAGTATTGGAAAAGTCACTTCCAGAAGGGCTTCATTTTAAAATCCCTTTTTGGCAAGTAGCGACTCTGGTGGATACACGTCTTCAAGAAATGAGTATTTTGGTTCAAGACAAATCAACAGAGCCTATTAATGCTCTTACAAGGGACGGACAACAGGTAAATATTGATGCGACGGTTCAATACTATATTTCTGCAGAAAATGCTCCAAAAATCTACCAAAAAATTGGATCTGATTATCAAAAGAAAATTATTATGCCTGGGGTTCGCAGTATTGTTCGGGAAATTGTCACTGGATACGATTCAAAAGAACTTTTTGCTCAAGAAAAAAGAGAAGAGGCATCTCGAAGAATTCGTGAAAAATTAACGGCAAATTATGCAGAAGGATTTATTACGCTCAAAGATATACTGGTTCGAAATGTTGGATTTTCTGATAATTACTTGAAATCAATTGAAGAGAAAAAAATTGCTGAACAAAAGGTACAACGAGCAGAATTTGAACAACAAGAAGCAAAAGTACGAAAAGAAACTACTATTATTGATGCACAAGGACAGGCAGAATCTATACGGTTAAAAGGTGATGCGCTTCGCAATAGTCCAGAAGTTATTCAATTACAATTTGTCGAAAAACTCGCTCCAAATGTGAGCTGGGGGATATTACCAGATGGCGCAGTTCCGCTTATTGACCCTTCAAAAATGTCGGGTGTGAAACAATAATTGTATTATAAATAAAAAAAAGAAGGGGAAACCCTTCTTTTTTTTTATTTATTTCCCTGATATAAATCTTCCAAAACCACCAAATATGGCATCTTGTTCGCCAAATAAAAAAGTAAGAGAAAAAAAGAAGATAAAAATCGCAAAAAGAATAATGGCATTATACGATCCCCCAATATATTTTTCTGCCCAATCAAATTTTCCAGAAAAATCGATAATATCTTCTCGGTATTTTATCATGGCAAATGCGAGAACAATGCCTAAAAGAGGGAAAAGCATACAAAAGAACAAAAAAGGTAACAGAATTGTACAATCTGTTTTTATTCGATACACATATTTATTTTCTGAGTAATTTAAAAACTTCTTCCATTTTTTGGAAAACCATTTCTAATTCTTCTTCAGTAGTATTTCTTCCCATCGTTATCCGTATTCCGGTACGGCACAATTCTTCTGAAATACCCATTGCCTTTAATACGTGCGATCCCCCAGTAATACCAGAAGAACAGGCACTTCCAAGAGAAATAGCAAATCCTTCTAAATCCATCCGGATTAAAAAACTTTCTCCATTTATATCTGGTAAAGAAAAATTTAAATTTACTGGACTCCTATTTTCTCCGCAGGGAGGACCATTCCATATCGCATCTGGAAGATGTTTTTCTAAAAGTTTCATC
>CAIRYL010000079.1 GCA_903882825.1 uncultured Candidatus Peregrinibacteria bacterium
AACAAAACGCATTATAGATATGGAACAAGATTTTTTACGGCAACCAGAGCTTCGTGCGACATCTGAAAAGCGTGTATTTTTTAGAAATATGAAAAATATGCTTTCTATAGGGATTTTCTTTTTAGGGTCTTTTCTTTTAACGGGATCTTTAAATAATGCATTTTTAACGTACGCTCAACTTCAAGAAACGGCGAAAAATATGCCTCAAAATATTCCTCAAAACGAAGCACAAGTAGAAAATATTGTACAAGATCTTCAAAATATTTCTGATTCAGCGAGTTTTTTTTTGCCCCATATCAAAAAGAAATAGTCCCAGCACCTAAAAACTCTCTTTTATTTCAAGGGGAACGTGCCAATAAAGGTTTTCAAGATCTTTTGTCCATTGCATCTCTTGTGATGGAATTTTTCAAGAAAAATAAAGAATTCTTGCCTCCTCAGTCATCTATACCTGATTTTTCAAAACTCGTTCCAGAAATATACAAAATACTTCCCAGTATTATACATCATCTCACTTCGGCAGAAAATTCGGTAAAAGATATGAAAAATATTCCTCCCGCTCTTGCTGAAGGGATTCCTTTACTTTCTTCTTTTGCACAAATTTTTCAAAAAAATAAAACCGGAGTCGAATTATTTTTTGGCTTACAAAATACGCCACACACGATTCTGTTTGTTTTCCAAAATACCAATGAAATTCGAGCAACTGGTGGATTTATTGGCTCTGTAGGGCTGGCAACCATACAAAATGGAAAACTAGAAAAATTTGAATTTCAAGATGTATACGACCTCGATAAACATTTAAAAACAACAATTCCTGTACCCCTTGAATTTTCAGAAATTACAAACCGACTTTTCTTGAGAGATTCTAATTTTTCCCTTCATTTCCCCGATTCTGCACAACGAATACAGTGGTTTTACGAACAAGAAAGTGGAAAAAAGGTAGATACCATTGTGACTATTAATGAAGAGTTTTTTCAGTGGGCGCTTTCGGTGGCAGGTCCGGTAACGGCAGGAGAAAATGTAGAAATTACTGCAGAAAATGCTATTTTTACCATTATGTATTTGGTAGAAGGGAAATTTTTTGGAAAAGGATTTGATGGGACATCTCCAAAAGAATTTTTAGGAAAATTGGCTCCAGAGCTGGTCCAAAAAGTTTTAAAAAATATTTCACTCTCCGATTTTGCTCGTCTCCTCCATCTTATTTCACAAAAACATCTTTTAGCATGGTCATCAAAACCAGAAATCCAAAACTTTTTTACGGATTTCCATATTACAGGAGATGTTTTTTCTCATTTTTCTGCAAAAAATCCACAAGCTATAAAAGATTTTTTTGCTCTTTCTTTTACCAATATTGGATCGAATAAAAGTGATGGTTTTATTCAGCAAAACATAGAACACACCAATATTATGGCGAAAGATGGGACTATTTCCGGAATTCTTCATGTCACTCGAACTCATACGTGGGGAGAAAATGAAGAAGCTCTTTTTTCAAAACTTTTCTCAGAATTTGGGACTTCTGCGACGGTAGGAGATTTTGACCTGAAAAATATTTTAGGGAAAGGCGACAATAAGGTATTTACACGCATATTTCTCCCACCCAATATAGAAATTACAAATGCAAAAGGAATTTTTTCAGGATCGGTAAAAACCACTCAATTCCCAAATTATACCGAACTTTCTTTTTCTTTTCCAAAAGTTCCATTTGCAGAAAGTAGAAGTATTGAAATTGGCTATACTCTTCCTCAAAAAGGAAATATATTGGAATTTACAGCTCTTTCACAGCCCGGAATGCGGTCACAAACACTTACCGCTTCTGTTCTTTCAGAAACCGGAACTCCGGTAATTCTCACCAATCCCACTCTTTTTTCTGGAGAGTTTTTAGAAGATAAGAGTTTTCTCATCTCTCCATCATCCTTATGATTCCCCTTTTTGATACCCATACCCACGATAGTTTTGATGTTTTTGATGCCGATCGAACAGAAATGATGGCACGAGGAAAAGAGAAAGGAGTAATTGGGAAAATTCAAATTGGTTGTGATATTTCTTCTTCCAAAAATGCCATAAATGTAGCGATGGAATATGAAAATATGTGGGCAAGCGTGGGAATTCATCCGTGCTCTGTGTTGTCTTTAAAAGAATTCCCAAAAATAGAAGACGAACTAGAAGAACTCCTAAAAAAATATCCACAAAAAATTGTAGCTATTGGAGAAACAGGTTTTGATTTTTTTCATGAAGATACGCCAGAAATTCGTTTTTTACAGGAAAATTCCCTTCTCCAACACTGCCATTTGGCTACAAAATATAAAAAAACATTAGTGATTCATACTCGCAATGCCACAGAAGAAAGTATTTTATTTTTTCGGCTTCACCGAGAAAAACTTCCAAAACGAGGAGTTTTTCATTGTTTTGGGGAAGACTTGGTATTTGCGAATTTTGCTACGCAGGAACTAGGATACGCATTAGGAATTGGGGGAACACTTACGTATAAAAAAAACGAACATATCCGTGATGCCGTGCAAAAAACACCATTAGAATTTTTAGTGACCGAAACTGATGCGCCATATTTAGCCCCGCAATCTTATCGCGGAAAAAGAAACGAGTCGTCGTATATGACCGAAGTAGTGGAACTCATTGCTGATTTAAAAAACATACCTGTTGAGAAGTGCGCAGAACAACTGGTGCAAAATGCAAAAAATATTTTTCAAATTCCCCTGTAAATTTTAAAAATTGAAAAAAATATGGTCAGCATTTTTTAAAAATTGTTCATAGGAAAAATGTTCTTGTACTCGTTTTTTTCCTATATTCCGCAGATGCTCCACTTTTTCAGGATTATGAGAAAGGTCTATTATTGCATCTGCAATAGCTTTCGGACTTTTCGGTGGCACCAAAATTCCAGCCTCTCCTAACACTTCACGTATTCCACCTACCCGCGTGGCAATAATAGGAACACCCGCCTGCATGGCTTCCAGTAAAACCATTCCAAAAGGTTCCTCGTAGGAAGGAAGTACAAAAATATCTATTTTTTCCCAAAATGCTTGCATTTGAGGTGCTGTACAAAATCCTAAAAAAAATGCATTTGGAATATTTTTTTGTTGTAAATCTGCTTGCAACGGTCCATCTCCTGCCATTATGAGTGTATATTCTGATGTACTCAGGAGTGTAAATGCCTCCAGAGCATCTGGAAGACCTTTTTCGGGAGAAAAGCGTGAAGCAGTGCCTATTACTGTTTTTTGGAAATGGATACCAGAAATTTTTTGCTCATCTGTGTGGAGATTATTATGTGGCAAAATTGGATTTGGCAATACCTGAATATGCAACGGTTTTGAGATGTTGCTTTGTATTTGATTTTTCATGTACTCAGAAGGAACAATAATGGTTGCCCATGATGCACAAAACTTCCATAAAAACAGAAATGGATTTTTAAAAAACCAATCTCCCAATGGGGCATGGTGTCCCCAAAAAACCTGGATTCCTAGTATTTTTGCAATGGGAGTCCAACAAATTTTTTCAAGAAATGTCATGCAGAGCATTTTCCGAACACCTTTTATACGAAATGCAAACAGCACCCCAATTCCCACTAAAAAAAAGAAAGGAAGCAGTATAGGCGTTATAAATATTTGTTTTCGAGAAGTAATATCTTTAAAAAATGGAAAAAAGATTGTAAAAAAATGGTGTTGTAAAAATGCGTCTCCCAGTACCGAACACGATCCACAAAAAACGGGTTTTATATGAATTTTGTCCCAGTGTTTCGCCATTTCCAAATGTACTGCTTCTTCTCCTCCCCATGCACTTTTTAGAGGGAAACGAGTAAAAAGTATGGAAAAATTATCCTTCATAAAATTTGTAAAATAAGCGGTATACCTGTAAAAAAATGCCCGAGTATTATGCCCCAAAAAATAAAAAATGACAAAATACACACAAAAAGATAATATATATTCTCTTCCATATTTTAAAATTTCCATATATTCCATTTTTATGATTGAAGAAAAACACCCCCACGAGATACACGCTTCCATACTTCTTCCAGATGCATTTGATGAGCAAGCTCGAGAGCGGATACAAAATCTTATGGACGGGGTTTTAACTTCTTTAAAAGGTATTACAGCCGAAAAAAAAGGAAATACATTAACCGCGACAGCAAATTTTCCACAAAACATTCAACCAATAATAAACGTTGCCATTTGGGAATGTTTGGCAAGTATAGTAGAACATTCCAGAGAAAATATATTAAAATTTGGAGACCAAGAAAACCCTGCAAAAATTAGAGTTTTTTATAGAGATGGGGATCCTAAGGATCAAACAGAGAAGCCTACGGTTATTGAGAAAGGAGGCTACAAGGTAAATAGTGGGACTCCTACGGTATATGATTATCAGAATAAAACCTCTAGAATGGTGACAAAAGATGATGATAACCCTGTAATGCGCATAGTAGCAGAAAGAAATGGGGAAACTCATGTATGGCAAAACCCAACCTCCCGAAAAGAATGGATTACACATTCGGCAAAGGAATATGAACAGAAAGATTTAGAGACTTCTTCTCCTTCGGTTGCATTTGCTATTCCCCCAAATTTTCTAGAAAAACAGAAACATCCACTTGATATATTGTTGGGAAAGTTCCATGAGCTTTTACAGAGTCTTACGGTTGAAATTTCCGAAAATTCTGTGGTATTAGAATCTGAAAATATAACCTTGGATAAACAGAGAGATCAAACAACCAAACCGATTCATCAAAAGCTTTTAGCACCAAAAGAAATAGACTATTTTTTAAATACTGTTATCGAAAAAGTTCTTGCAATAATGGTACAGCAAGCAAGCCCTAATGCAGAAAAAAGTAAAAAAACAGGAATTGTGGAAGTACTGGTGGATGCAGATTATGCAAAACAAATGGTAAAAATACCAAATTTAAATGCTACAGTGTTAATTCAATATACTTTTAAAAACGCCAGTTTTACCCAAGAAGAAGAGAGGTATATTCTTAGATATAATTATAATGGTGAGCAGAACACTAAATATGTGGACAAAAAAAATGTGCAAAAAATAGAAAAAAAAGATGGGAATGTTTGTATCCTTATGAATCCAGAAAAAGAGAGCACCCTAGAAATTGGGGGTGGTATTACCAAAATGGGACACGTTACTTTTGAAAATGCAACGTATACAATGAATAGTGGGATTTGCCGTATTGTGTATACAAATGGGAGCAGTACTAATATTTTTAAAAAATATATGACACAAGTTACGGGCGATAATGGGGAATCCGTATGGAGAAAAGATTTAGAAAACCCTCGGAAATAAAGAAAATCTTAAAAATTTTTTTATGATAATTTTTTCCCAGATGGTTGATTAAGACTTCCTTTGCGAATCATTCTATATTTTCCTGTTTGAGTATCCATATCATAAATATTAAACTCTGTATCGATATTAAAATTTTTAAACCGAATAGCCAGATTTATAGAAGTAGATCCTCCCACATACGGAGAATGATTGCGATGAAATACATACGGTGGCCAACCCAACAGTCCTGGACCATTACACACTACTTTTCCGTTATGGGTAATTTGGGATGCTGAAATCTCAAATGTTTCAATTTTGCCATGTGCGGGCGTATATAATTCTACTATTCGTGTTCCTGCCAGTGTAATAAGGTTGTCATCTTGCTGTGGATGCATATACCAAGGACGTAACACTTCTTCTACCGTTCCCGGAGAAAAGGCATCTTCGTCATGTATTACTCTATCTAACGCATTCATTCCTTCTATAAAAGGAATCGCCTGAAAATCGACTCCTTTTGTTTGGCGAAGCACTGTAAATGGAATAACGTGGGCGAGTCCATCTATTTTATAAATAATATCTGGATGAAAATGTGCAGATCCTTCAGGAATAGAAAGCATAAAAGAAAATAAAAAAACGCCTATAATATACTCTTTTTTAAAAAAATTTCCTTAAAAATATATAAAAAAAATACCCATCTCAGAATTTTATCGGAGATGGGTATTTTAAAATCCTAAAAAAACAGTCGATTACTCGCCACTTTGCATTTTTTCCCTTTGTTTTTGAATCTCTTGTTTCATTTTTTCTGCTCTTTCTGCTATTTGAGCACTTTCTTCGGATACTGTTTTTTCAGAGAGAGAATTTTCTACATCAACAGTATTCGGATCATTTTGAAGTGATTCAGGATGTATATCATCCAGACGAGGTGGAAGTGGAATATTTGTCCCCTCTTCACTCGGAGCATTTCGGAGTGATTCAGGATTTCGGCGAGGTGGTGGTGGAATATCCGTTCCCTCTCTTCTGCGTTCTTGAACACTTTCTAATGATTCTTCTTGTCCATTTTTTGAGGTTTCTCCTTCGTTTCTAACAGTATCGTCAGTAATTTGTATCACTGATTCAGGAGGAACAACTCCATTTTGAACACGGGTATTTCCTTCCCATTTCTTTTCACCTCGAAGAGATTTTTTTGCATCTCTGGCATCAGATACTGTTTTTTGTGCTTCCAAAAAAAGTTCTGCCTTTTCAGGATTTTTTTCTTTTATTTTTTCGTATATATCATTCGTTTTTTTCTCTCTTTTCAATTTTTGTTCTTCTTGCTTTAAAAGAATCACTTGTTCTTTTGTCATTTCTCCACTTATTACTTGTTCATTTAGTGTTTGTATTTTTGATTGTCTTTGTATTTTTTCTGATTCGTTTTGTGCACTCCACTCTTCTTTTTGAGTTTTCCAATTTTGTGCAGTCACTCCTTTTTTCTCTAAAATTCGTACTATACCTTGCTCTTTAATAGCTTTCCACAAAGATCCTGGATCACTTTCCTCTGCGGTAAGAGTCGCTTTTGCAGGAGAAAGGATTTCTTCCACTTCCTCTTTGCTCATTCCTGTTTGTAGTAGTTTTGCTGTAAGATCATTTATATGCGTTAATAATAGTTCTCGTTTTTTTTGATGAACCATTTTCCTATCAAACACTAATGGATAATTTCCTGTTTCTGAAAGAGGAAGACCATCAATGGTGGTATCAAAAGAAACATTAAAAGTTTCTTCTCCAGATGTAATGGCTTCTTCTACTTCTAAAATAGTTATATCTACTGTTTCGGAAATTTCCTGTAAAGAATTTTTGATTTCATCTATTTGGGCTTGTAATTCAGGATTTGCTTCTTTTTTTTCCGATAAAAGAATCAATACTTCATCCTGAAGAAATTGAACATCTTGCAAAAGAATCAATAATTCTTGTGGATTTTTTTGAGACTCCAAAGCTTCCAGTGCTAAAGAAATATTCAGTTCCATTTCTGTGAGTAATTCTGGCGTAGAAAGATTTTCAAGAGGAAGCACTGGGATAGGAGATTGTAAGCCCCTATTAATATACATTTCTGAAGAAGGAACCACTCCTGGATTCACCGGGGGAGGAGCTACTCCTTGAGATTCTGGAGATAGGGACGGAATAGGAGTCTCTAAAGAATTTTCGATGGGAAGTTCTTCTGCAAATGCAACTTCAGAAAACCAGGTTCCTTTACTCACCGAAGGAGAAGGACTTTCTTCTTTTGGTGTTTCTAAAACTTTCATAGGCTCTGTTTCAAACTTTTTTTGAAGTTTTTCCTGTGCATCACGTACTCTTTTTAAATATTCATCTACTTGTTCATCTGGTGCACCGGTTACTTTTTCTACTACTTTTACAGGCGAAGGAGTGGGAAGTGGTGTAGCAATCGCTGTTTGAAGAGGCGGAGCAACAGGTGTAGGAGAAGCTTCTTCTGAACCACCCCATAACGAACAACCCGAAAACAAGAAAAGGGCACACAACGAAAAAAGAATTTTGGTATTGGTTTTCATAAAAAAATAAAAAAACATTGCTATTATACACTTTCTTTTATATTTAGCAATGATCATCACTTTTTAAATTTAAAATTCCTTCTTTTAAAATTTCTTTCGCAATAACGGGTGAAATTCCCCGAGAAGAAAGAAAAAAAATAATTTCTTCAGAAAATGGCGTAATAGAAGCACTATGAGAAGCCGATTGCACCTGTGCCGTTTCCACCCGGAGTATGGGCAAAGCCTGGGCAGATGCAGTAGGAGAAAACAGAATTACTTTTTCTTCAATCCTCATATTTCCGTTTTCGGAATTTTTTTGTAAAATCCCAGACCCATCAAAAATAATACAAGAATCATCGTCGGCGACTCCACAAAGCCGAAGTATTGCAGATTGGTTTTTCCCCGTGAGCTGTACCGAAATATTCCACGATTTTTTGTCTTTTTGAAGCGTGTGCATTTTTCCCACCATTTCTACTTTTGTTCCTTCTCCTTCTACCACAAGAGTAAGAGTAAAAAAACGAGATCCAGGAGAAAGATCTTCTAAAAATATTTTTTTATCGCTTTTAAACACCAACACCCTATTCCCATCTGGATTTACAATACGCATAGATTTTTACAAAATTTGCCTTCCCTTTAAAAACATGCCACACTTTCCCAAGAATTTCATCCTTTTTTTATGGCAAAAGAAACCGTAACACACAATCCAAAACAAGAAGCATTAGCAAATGCCCTTTCTCAAATTCAAAAACAATATGGTGAAGGATCCATTATGAATCTTTCTGATGCGGGGAGAATTAACGTAGAAACCATTTCGAGTGGATCGATTGGGCTCGATATTGCCCTTGGTGGTGGTGTTCCAAAGGGAAGAATTATAGAAATTTATGGTCCAGAATCTTCTGGGAAAACAACACTTACACTTCACATCGCTGCAGAATGCCAAAAAACAGGAGGGCAAGTAGCCTTTATTGATGCCGAACACGCATTGGATCCAGAATATGCCAAACGTATTGGACTAGACCTAGAAAAATGTACTATTTCTCAACCAGATTCTGGAGAAGAAGCGCTGGAAATTACAGAACTTTTAGTACGTTCCGGAGCGGTTGACCTTATTATTGTGGATTCGGTAGCGGCACTTACTCCTAAAGCTGAAATAGAAGGAATGATGGGTGATTCTCACATGGGACTGCAAGCTCGACTTATGTCTCAGGCACTTCGAAAACTCACCGCGGTTGTTTCAAAAACAAAATGTACTATTATTTTCATCAACCAAATTCGTATGAAAATTGGGGTAGTTTTTGGAAATCCAGAAACCACTACCGGAGGAAATGCTTTAAAATTTTACGCGTCTATTCGAATGGAAATTCGAAGAACAGCAAAAATAGAATCGGGAACAGGAGATGACAAAGAAGCAGTGGGAAATAAAGTAGTAGTAAAAGTTGTAAAAAATAAAATAGCACCTCCATTTAAAAAAGCAGAATTCGATATTATGTTTAACGAAGGAATTTCTCGGGAAGGTGATATTTTAAACGTTGGATCAGATAAAGATATTGTAAAGAAATCTGGGGCATTTTATTCATACGGAGATATAAAACTCGGGCAAGGGATAGAAAATGCGAAAAAATTCTTAAAAGAAAATCCAAAGGTTGCCGAAGAAATACGAGCAAAAATTGTGGAAATTACTATGAAATAAGGATATATATCGTTACAAATGTTTGTAAACCACAAGGATTTTTAATAGCCGAATACTAAAAATGGCTCATAATCTGAGTTTCTTCATTTCTGCGCCATAACGGATAGCACTTTTTGAGACTTTTCTTAAAACAACCCACTAATGTTCCCGTATTCGTCGAGATCAATATTTTCGGATGCGGGATGTTCGGGAAGTCCGGGCATTCGCACTATGTCTCCCGCTAACGGAATAATAAATCCGGCACCAGACGCCAACTCTATTTCTCGAATCGTAATAAAAAAATAGTCTGGGCGATTTATTTTTTGAGGATCATCAGACAATGAATATTGTGTTTTTGCCATACATATTGGCAAATCTCCATATCCAAGCTTTGTAATGCGTTCGATATCTGCTTTTGCTTTTGGGGTATATTGCACTCCTGTTGCGCCATAAATTTTTTGAGCGATGGCTTCTATTTTTTGTTCTATCGTCCATTGTAATGGGTATGTGTATGCCAATGGTTTTGGAGGAGTTTTTTTAAGAATTTCATGTACTTTTTCGGCAAGATCTTTTGCGCCTGCTCCGCCTTTTGCCCATACATCACTTAAAGAAATGATGATATGGTGGTTTTCTCCATATTGTAACAGTTCGTTTTTTTCTTCTTCGGTATCGGTTGGGAAAATATTCACCGCCACTATGGCATTAAGTCCAAATCCTACGGCATTTTCGTAATGTTTTTGTAAATTGGCACATCCTTTTTTCAGTGCGTTTACATTTTCTTCAGAAAGTTTTTCTTTTGGGACTCCTCCATGCCATTTGAGTGCCCGAATAGTTGCCACTAACACGACTATTTTGGGTTTTAAATTCCCCATTCGGCACTTCATATTTAAAAATTTTTCTCCGCCTAAATCAAACGCAAAACCTGCTTCGGTTACCACACATTTTTGCAAGCTCATGCCCATTTGAGTAGCAATAAGGGTATTGGTTCCCTGTGCGATATTTGCAAATGGTCCACCGTGTACCAAAACGGGATTTCCTTCAAGGGTTTGCACCAGATTTGGTAAAAGCGCATTTTTTAAAAGTACTGCCATGGCTCCGTGTGCTTTTATATCTTTTGCATATACCGGATCTCCTGAAATGGTTTTTGCGATATAAATATTTCCCAGTCGTTCTTTTAACTCTTTATAATTTTGAGCAAAACATAAAATAGCCATTACTTCCGATGCCACGGTAATATCAAATCCAGATTCGCGAGGAATTCCATTTTTTTCTCCGCCTAGCCCTATTATTATTTTTCGTAAAGTTCGGTCGTTCATATCCATTACCCGTTTCCAGGTAATTGTTTTGGCATCAATGTGTACAAATGGATTTTTTTTCTGCAGTTCGTGGTCAATAAGTGCCGAAAGTAAATTATGCGCCTTTTCCAGTGCCGAAAAATCTCCCGTACAATGAAGATTAATATCTTCCATAGGAACCATTTGGGCATATCCACCTCCTGTGGCACCACCTTTTAATCCAAAAACAGGTCCTAAAGATGGTTCTCGTAATACTCCTACTGTTGGGACTCCAATGGCATTGAGTCCATCTACAAGCCCTAACGAAGTGGTTGTTTTTCCTTCTCCGGCTGGGGTAGGCGTAATAGCAGACACTAAAATAAGGGAACTTTCATCTATTTTTTCTGGTTGAATATACGAAAGCGGAATTTTTGCCATATATTTCCCGTAGGGAATAACATCTTCTTCTGCGATATGAAGCGATTTTGCAACCTCTCCAATAGGACGTAAAACGGCTTTTTGGGAAATTTCTAAATCGATATTCATACTTGTTTTAGAAAAATTTAAAAAATACGCCCACAGTATACCAAAAATATAAGTATCAAAAAATATATACGATGGTTTATTTTTGAAAAATAAACAAATGCTCGTGCATAATAAGCAGAAAATTATGTTCCTGTGATTTTTTCTTCCAAAAACCGGTTGCTTGGCAATGATGTTGCTGTTTCATAATGTCCTCTTTAAGGAGAAAAGCCGCATTAAGATTATAAAATCTCAATTTTAAAATCTTCTACTTCCATCCAATAAATTTGAGAATCGCTAAAATCATATTTATCGAATAGAATCTCTTCTACCTCTTCGCTATCAGATTCTTTTGACAAATCAATACCAAATATTTTTCCGCAAGAATAGTCAAATACTGCAATTTTTTTTATCTTTTCTTGAGGAGGCGTAATTTTTTGTTCTTCAATAAATCGGAGAAACTCTCTTTTTATTTCATCTCTTGTTCCTTCATCTCCAATGGGATTTTTATTCCATAATTCAAAAGTTTTGTAATTTTTGTCTTCAAAAATATTTTCTAGGTCATCTTCTGGAACAATTTCGACAAAATCATCATCTTCTGGTGTATATTTCTGATTTACAACAATGAAGGGAAAAAACGCATTCGGATTTCCTTTTTGGTATTTCAGAATTTGCAGTGCCTCTTCTCGTGTGATGCGCATATGTTTATGAAAATTCTATATTTTTCTATACCTTCCTCTACCCAAAAATTCTATAAATCCCGTGTCTCGTAAAATCTGTAATTGCTGGCGAATTTTCGCCTGAACATTGTTATTTTCCGGATGCTTTTCGGTTAATAATTGATCGAATTGATATACTTCGTCAAGCGTAAAAACTTCTTTTTTTAAAATATCGACGCATTTCAAAATATCCAGTGTCCAACCTCTCACATTGGTATTTTGTTCTCGCAAAAACAAGGTTTTATTCCACGATTCTAAAACTTTTTCTTTCGATTCTTCTTTCCCATCTTTGACATAAAAAATTTTTCCAATTTCTGGAACTGGCTGAATATTGATACTGCACATAATGTAATTTGGTCTTTTTGGTAACCCTTTTCCCCTTGGGAAAATCATATCAGTTGAGAAGAAGTGTTTTGGGATGATACAAAAATTTTCGACCGTCCATTCCTGGGAATAATTCATTAAGAAAAAATTTGGATTTTTATCACTTTGAATCCTCTCCAACATTGTTCTATATGCCCCATCTCCAACTATATTCCCAAATGAACTCTTTTTTCCTTTTAATTCAAAATCTTCTTCACAGCGACTGCAAGCGAAATCCGCGACAGGTCTGTTATTTTCATATTCAGAAATCGCATCTCCACAATTCGGACAAAAGATTTGTACGTCAATATTTTAACTCCCGACATTGTCGGGCA
>CAIRYL010000080.1 GCA_903882825.1 uncultured Candidatus Peregrinibacteria bacterium
CGAGAATTTCTCGGGGCTTTTTTTCTTTTTGATGCAATAGAAAATGTTTTTATGCTTCTTCCTGAAATCACGCCCAGCTTTATTGCCATTACTTCGCTTACCAGCTTTGCAGCGTGCTTTTTTTCAACTCTTTCTGGTGGAGGGGCGGGTCTCATTTTGCTCCCCATTCTTCTTTTTACCGGTATCCCCTTTGTTAACGCTTTAGCAAGCCATAAATTGGCGGTTGGATTTATTGGAATTGGAAGCACTATAAAATTTGTACAGCAAAAACTCATTAACTGGAAAATGTTTTGGTGGAGTGCTCTTATGGGTATTCCGTTTGTTATTTTGGGCACCCGTTTTGCGTCCGAAATAGACGGGAAAATTATGGAACCATTGGTAGGAGGCGTTATATTGGTAATGGTTGCTATTTCTTTTCTTAAAAAAACTGGAGGAGAAATTTTTGATCCGCAACCCTTTACCACTAAAAATATCATCGTCGGAAGCTTCCTTATTGCGCCTATGGCGTTTTATTCTGGATTGATTTCCGCTGGAGCGGGTGTTTTTACTACTTTCCTCTACCTGTATCTTTTCAAATACGATCAACTGCATGCCACGGCTATGACACTTTCCGCGAATGGAATTTTTTGGAATGGAGTAGGAGCTGTTGCTCATATTTTTATGGGACATATTGTTTGGGCGCTTGCGCCAGGGCTTATTTTAGGTGCGTTGTTAGGAAGTTATGCAGGGGCGGTAGTAGGAGTAAAAAAAGGGAACCGATTTTTACGATTTATGTTTTTGGGAACAGCCGGGCTTACGGGAATTCTGCTACTCATCTAGAAAAAATCTTGCACTGAAAGCAATTTTTCGAGAAGATACCCTGGCATGTAAAAAATGCCGCCTTAGCTCAGTGGTAGAGCGTTCCCATGGTAAGGGAGAGGTCTTGAGTTCAATCCTCAAAGGCGGCTCCATTTTTTTCTTTGCCGAAGTAGCTCAGTTGGTAGAGCAACGCACTCGTAACGCGTAGGTCGTCGGTTCAATTCCGATCTTCGGCTCCAGGTTTTTGTTTTTTTAAAAGACATCATCCCTGGTATTCGGGATTTTTTTATTTCTATAGTCGAATCTCCTTCTTTTCTGTATGCCAAAAGCCTATTCTCCACAAGATTCTTATTTTCATTTGGCGAAAAAAATGGGATACCGCGCCAGAAGTGCCTTTAAATTAGAAGAAATTTTAGAAAAAAATTCTTCTCTTTTGTCTCCTACTGCCAATATTGTAGACCTGGGCAGTGCTCCTGGAAGTTTTTTGCAAGTGCTTCAAAAATGGCAAAAAAAAGGAAAACTCTGTGGAGTAGATCTGAATCCCATTGATCCATTTCCTCATGCTCATGCTGAAACATTTCAATGTTTTGTAGGAGACGTTTTTTTGGATGAAACGCTTGTAAAAGTACTTCATTTTTTACAAAGTGAAAAAGTCGATCTCATTACTTCAGATCTTGCTCCTCATACTTCTGGGATACGAGATATTGACCAATGGAAAAGCATTGAACTGAATGAGCGGGTTTTAGAAGTAGCAGAAAAAATTTTAAAACCTGGAGGGAATCTTATTACTAAAATTTTTCAGGGAGAAGATTTTCAAGAATTTTGGACTCAATCTTTTCGTTCTCGGTTTAAAATGGCAACCGTATTTAAACCTCAAGCTTGTAGAGACCGAAGTTTTGAGGTTTTTTTAATTGGACGAGGATGGAAAGTTTAAAAACTCTTTCCGCCCCTATACGTTACCAGAGAGGTGGGTGTTTCCCAGACTTTTACTTCAAAAATTGGGATTTTTTTCTCTTCCATTTTTTCCCAAATATATTCTGCCATATTTTCAGCAGAAGGATTTTCAAGATGGTCGTTTAGAAGTTGGTGGTCCCACAGATCTACAATTTCTTTTTTTACCGTTTTTTTGAGTTCTACAAAATCAAATGCCATCCCCGTTTTTTCATCTTTTTGTGCCTGAACAGTCACCTGAATTTTATAGGTGTGTCCATGCACGGTTTCACATTTTCCTTCATAAAAAGGTAAAAAATGAGCGCTGTCAAAAATAAATTCTTTTGTAACGAGAAACATAAAAAATAAAAAAAAATTCTCTTTTTCTTCAAATATCTCTGGTATTTTTATCCTTTTTTCTCCCAAAAAAATGCTTCCACAAACACTGCCATTAACAACAGCAACACTGCTTCAATCCAGCTAAAGAGAGAAAATTGTTGAAAAACTACTGCAATAATGGACATCACTCCTAAAATAATTCCTTGTCGTACCGAAATTTGTAAGCAGGAAAGTGATGACCTAGCAGGAGAAAAAACCTTTTTTGAAAGCGCTCCAAAAAGAGCGTAACTCGAAGAAAGAGCTAAAAAAAGAGTAGCATAAAACGCTGGAAATGCTATTTCTGGAGATTCAACAGGGGATACTTTTGTGTATACGAGTCCCCAAGCACTCCAAGAAATAAGAAGGGTAATAAGCAGTCCCCAAAAGGCAAGGTGTCTCCACATACAGTAATTAATAAAAATCCATTTTTAAAATCCTTGTAATTCATGTTTTTTATCAAGAGCTTCCCATGAAAATTCTGGTCGACCAAAATGTCCATAACAAGCAGTATTTTGGTATATTGGTTTTTTCAGATCGAGCTCTGCAATAATATCTCCTGGTTTGAGCGGAAAAGTTTTGCGTACTATTGTTTCCAGAACTTCATCTGAAAACTTTCCGGTTCCAAAGGTTTCTACCAGCAAAGAAATAGGTTCTGCCATTCCAATGGCGTACGAAATTTCTATTTGGCATTTATCGGCGAGTCCCGCTGAAACAATATTTTTCGCTATATATCTGGCAATATATGCGCCACTGCGGTCTACCTTTGAAGGATCTTTCCCAGAAAATGCGCCACCACCGTGTGGTGCATATCCACCGTATGTATCTACAATAATTTTTCGTCCAGTAAGTCCTGCGTCTCCTTGTGGTCCTCCTACTATAAAACTTCCTGAAGGATTGATATGAAAAATTGTTTTTTCATCAATCCAATTTTTTAAAATAGGGTTAATAACTAATTCGTGGATTATTTCCTGAAGTGTTTTTTGAGAAATATTAGGGTCATGTTGTGCGGAAATAACAACTGTATGCACTCTTTTTGGCTTTCCATCCACATATTCTACGGTTACTTGTGTTTTTCCATCAGGTCTTAATCCATGTGCCAACCCTTCGTGCCTAATTTTTGCAAGTCTGGCAGAAAGTTCATGCGCGAGTGCAATAGGAAGTGGCATGAATTCTTCTGTTTCCCGACATGCGAATCCAAACATCATGCCTTGATCTCCTGCTCCTAGCTCTTTTTGTTCGAGTACGGCGTGTGCAATTTCTGGACTTTGTTCTTCTACTGCCGACATTACCGAACATCCGTGAGCATCAAATCCCATTTCTGAATTTGTATATCCAATACGTTCTATTACGCCACGGCTGACGCTTTGGAAATCGACATAACTACTCGTAGAAAGTTCTCCAAATAAAAAAATAAGCCCTGTTTTTGTCGCACATTCTACTGCTACTCTTCCGTGAGGGTCATGAGCGAGAACGGTATCTAAAATGGCATCCGATATTTGGTCACACATTTTATCAGGATGTCCTTCGGTAACGCTTTCTGATGTAAAAAGAAAATTTTTAGACATATGAACAATACAAAATACTTGACGAGAACATCCCATAACGGGAAAAATATAATTTTTTTAATGTTCACATTGGTGAGTATAACAAAAAAAATAAGAAGAGAATTTTTTTTATTACATTTCTATGAAGATGAAAAAACCAAGGCTTACTGATACAGGAAACATTTGTAAAGCATTACTTTTTGCTTTTTCTGTTGCTCTTAATATGTATCAATCCCATAAAAATAATATACTTGAAACACAAATAATAGTTCAAAGAGAAAAAATGTTAGAGGTATTACGTGGGAAATGCCCTCAAAAAGTAAAAACAATCGATTTTGCGTCTCTTCAAAAACCAGATGCACAAAAAGGAATAAATAATACCACCTGTACAAATATTTGATTTATATTTTCGGCAGTATTCCTGTCCAAATTCTATCAGCATTTATAAGTTTTTGATTTTCGTTGACTCCGTTTCTGACTCCTATTGTTTGCATTCCCGCACGTTTTCCAGCCAAAAGTCCGTTATCACTATCTTCAATAACGAGACATTGGAAAGGGGGAATTCCTATTCGTTTTGAGGCTAAAAGATAAATATCAGGTTCTGGTTTTCCTTTTCCCTCTACATCATCCGCAGAAACAATTATCTTAAAATAGGGCGCAATTCCTGTTTTTTCGAGCGCTTTATAAATCCAAACATACGGTGAAGAGCTTACGAGAGCACAGGGAATATTTTTTTGAGAAAGATCTTGTAATAGCGTTAAAACGTTTGGAGAAAGTTCTATTTTTGAATAGACATGCGTGAGTCCAAAAAGAAGATAGCGTTCTAAAAATTCTTGTTGAGGAAGAGGAAGCTCAAAATTTTTTTGCAAAGTTTTAAAAATCCCAAGAGGAGATTTTCCTAAAAATGTTTGTTCATCATGCCCTTCTAGCTTATTTCCAACCAGTGATTTAAAAAAATCTATTTCGCACTGTGCCCAAATATGTTCAGAGGTAATCAGTACGCCATCCATATCAAAAAGAACTGCAGAGAAAGAAATTTGAGGATTCATTTTTTTAAAAAATAACTCGTTCTACGGGCATTACTAAAATACCACTTGCTCCTGCTTCTTTTAAAGCTTCTAGGCGATGCCAAAAATGTATGTCTTCTTCTACTACCGCATGAATGGACATCATTTCTGCAGTTGCTAAAGGCGTTATAGTTGGACTTTTTAATCCCGGAAGAATATCAATAATTTTTGCGAGCGATGATTTTGGGGCATTCATAATAATGGATTTGAGTTTTTTGGCATTTAAAACGGATCGAATTCGAAAAAGAAAAGATGTAATAATTTCAGTTTTTTGAGAATTCTTCGCATGTATTGGCTCTGGTGGAGCAATAAGCACTGCTTGGGAAGGGAATACTGATTCTAATTTTTTGAGACGATGTTCCGCTAACGTGCTCCCCGTAGAGACAATATCAAAAATAGCTTCTGCAATATCGAGTGAAGGTGCAATTTCCACCGATCCACTCATGGGAATAATTTCTGCAGAAACTTTTTTTTCCTCTAAATATTGACGTAAAATACGTGAGTAACTCGTAGCAATCCGGCGCCCAGAAAGATCAGAAATGGAGTGAATTTTACTATTTTCTGGTACCGCCAAACAAATAGAACATTTTCCAAATCCAAGGTTTTCAATAGTGATAATGCGAGTATCTGGGTTTTGTGCCAGTGTATTCTCTCCTACAATTCCGAGGTCGGCTGTGCCATTGGCAACCATTTCCGGAATATCAGAAACACGGAGAAATAAAATTTCCATTGGAAAATCTTTGGATTTTGCCAAAAGTGTTCGAGATCCAAAAGAAAAAGAAAATCCTGCATGTTGCAAGAGATTCAGGCTTTCTTCTCCGAGTCGTCCAGATTTTTGGACAGCGATACGTAAAAGAGAAATATCACGTTTCATAGTTTTTGATTATACTAAATTTACAATAGTCATTACCACGGGCTCTTTATCAGTCTTTTTTAAAAGAACTGTTCGGAGGTGTTTTTCCATTTCTTCTCGAATATGTATTTCTTTCACTTTTTCTTGAAATTTTTCATACACTCTTTGAAACGCAATTTTTGCTTCTTCTACTAATCCTTCATGTATTTTTTTATCATCTAAAAATCCTCTGGAAATAATGCGAGGATCCCGAAATAAACTTCTGTTTCTCGTAGAAACATCGAGTGAAACTACCACCACACCTCCTGCAGAAAGAATATTTCTATCTTTTAAAATATGACTTGCAATCCCATCTGATCCGCTCCCTTCAATAAAAATAAGGTCTACGGGTACCTTTTCTTTTGTTTTTCGAACTTCGGCATTACAAATTTCTATTACATCTCCATTTTCAATTAAAATAGAAGATTTTTCATCGTATCCGAGTGATTCCATCACTAATTTTCGATGCCCAACTCTCATAAAATATTCTCCATGAATAGGAATAATATTTTTTGGTTTTATTAAAGAGTGCATTAAAAGAAGATCACCCTGATAGGCGTGTCCTGATGTATAAATACTCATATCAACACTGGTAATTACTTTTGCTCCTTTTCTATGAAGTTCATCAATAACTCGATATATGGGGCGTTCGTTTCCAGGAATAGGAGAAGAAGAAAATGCGATGGTATCTTGAAAATCTACTTTTATAAAAGGGTGTTCATCTCGTGCGATACGAGAGAGAGCCGCCAAAGGTTCTCCTTGTGATCCAGTGGTGAGTACCAGAATTTCGTGCGGAGGATACTCGGAAATATGTGGTCCCAGTTTTCGTACATGCGATTTTGGAAGATTAATAAATCCTAAATTATGGGCAATTTCTAAATTCCCCAACATGGACCGACCACTGACAAATATTTTTCGTCCGTGTTTAATGGCGGCTTCTACAATTAATTTTAATCGTCCGATAGAGCTTGAAAAAGTGGCGACAATAAGTCTCCCAGTTGTTTCTCGTACCATTCTTTCAATATCTAATCGAATGTCTTTTTCAGATGGGCAAAATCCCTTTTTAAGAGCGTTTGTGGAATCTGCAAAAATAGCATCTATCCCACGTTTTTCAAAATCTACCAATTTGCTAAAATGGCAAGCAACACCATCTGCAGGCGTAAAATCAAATTTAAAATCTCCAGTGTGTACCATTTTTCCAGCGGGAGTTTCAATATAAATTCCACAAGAATCAGGAATGGAATGATTCACTCGAAAATATTCTACTCGAAAACTGCCTAACGCAAAAATTCCATCTGTATCTGGATTTACTTCGTATACTTTTCCCTTTTGAAGAAGATCAAATTCTTTTAAACGCTCTTCAATGAGTCCTTTTGTGAGACGGGTGGCATAAATAGGTGGGAAATTTAATCTGGGCCATACATGTTGCAGTGCCCCAATATGGTCAAGATGGCCATGCGTAATAAGAATGGCTTTTACATTTTGTTTTTTTTGTTCGGCGTATGAAATATCTGGAATAACATAGTCAATGCCAGGCATTCCTTCTTCTGGGAATTGGAGTCCTGCATCAATGAGAACCATTTCATTCCCAAACTCCACTGCCATACAATTTTTTCCGACTTCATTCAACCCTCCTAAAGGAATAACTCGCATCGGTTTTCCAGAAGAATTTTGAGGAGTATAAGTTTTTTTTATTTCTAGAGGGTTTTGTGGTTTTTGAGGGATATTTCGGTTCTGTTCTGATTGAGGATTTTTTGAAAATGGCTTATGATGATTTGTTTTTTTTTGAAAAGGTGGGAGAGAATGAGGACTAGATGATTTTTGAAGAGGTAACTCCACTTTTGGAGTTGATGGATTCGTAACTTTTTGAATCCATCCTGTAAGCTTATCCATAAAATAATGGTTTAAAAAAATAAAATAATGAAGTGTTCGAGTGGTGATATACAATGATTTTCTTCTGAAGAAGGATGATTATTATGGGAATAATCGAGGAGAAAATAGATATAAACGCCAGAAAGAGGGGAGACAGACGGATAAAAATCCATCTGGAGAAAACCAAGAGTTTTTAAGACTTTTTCAAAAAATATTTTAAAATTATTTTTCTCTATAAAACACTTCAATATCTTTATATTGCCGAAATATCTGTAAAAATCAATCTTTTATTTTTATTCCCATTTTTGTGGATTATGTATTTTTTAGGAATATTTTTATTTTTTAAAAATCTTCCACCAGAAAAAAAAGAAAATCAAAGGAATGACAACAAGACTGATTTCATGCGTATAGCTCATCATGAGGGTAATTCCCATTTCTCCAAACATATACCCAAACCAGACTAAAAACCCACACCAAAGCGTAGATCCTAAAAATGTTATAATAATGAAAGGAATTATTCGCATTCGAAATATTCCTGCAGGAATAGAAATAATATGTCGAATAACTGGCAAAAGCCGTCCTACAAATGTGTAGAGGCGATCATTTTTAAGGAAAAGATCTTCTGATGTTTTATATTTTTCAGGGGTAATAAGGATATATTTCCCATATTTCTCAAGGAATGACTTTCCCAAAATTCGTCCGAGTATCCAATAATTTAAGAGTGCTCCTCCTACAGATCCGGTTCCTCCAATAAGAGTAACGAAAAAAGGATTAAGAGTTCCTCGTGCGACTAAAACTCCTGCGGGAATCATGACCAATTCAGAAGGAACTGGAATAATAGACGATTCCATCACCATGAGTATAAAAATGGTTGTATAATTTAGTGTTGGGAAAAGTTCTAGAAAAGATTCTAAAGATAACATGTAAAATTACATCAAAATTTGTAATTCAATAATATGTTCTTCAGGAGAATTAATGGCTTCTTCAGTAACACCAGAAATACAGGTGAGGCAAACATCTTCATCGGTTTCGATATATTTGTCTCCGTCTTTTTCTTGGTCTATAAATTCCATTCCAGATATAACTTTTGCACTGCAACTCATACATGCGCCTGCATGGCAGGAAAATGGAAGGTCGATCCCCGCATCTGCACATTCATCTAAAATATTCGTATCTCCTTTCATTGGTATTTTTCCAAGTTCTAGACCTTCTGCATCACAAATAACGAGGGTAACCATAGTACACAATAAAATGACTGCCACAAATTATACAAATAAGACGAAAAATGCAACGTTCGTTTTTAAAAATATTTCATAGGATCTTTTTTCGCACCATTTATTCTCACTTCAAAATGAAGATGAATTCCCGTAGAACCGTAGACTCGTCCGCTATTCCCCATTTTTCCAATAGCTTGTCCCGCTTTTACATAATCACCTTCTTTTACATATAAATCTTCATGATGACCATAAAGTGTTTGCATACCTCCTCCGTGATCAATGACAACGACGTTTCCGTATCCACTGTTCCATCCATATGCTGCTTTTACAACTGTTCCTGATGCGGCAGCAATGGTATTTGGTTGAGATCGATTTCCTATATCAACCGCGTAATGTCCGTAATGATAATATTGTGTAATTTTTCCACTTGTTGGAAAAAGTAATTTTTTGGAAGTGGAAGAAGTATTTGACGCAATCGCTGGAGGTATATTTATTTTTCCGTTTCGATTTACGTTCTTTACGGGAATATTTTGTTGGGCAATAATTATGGGCGTAGGATCTGGGCGAAGATTTTTTGCACCCGGAAGCAAAAGAAATGTTCCAACGGCTATCTCATTTCCGATTATTTTATTTTGTCGCTGAATATCAACAGTAGATATTTTATATTTTTTAGCAATTTCCTCTAAGGTTTCTCCATCTAAAATTTTATATTGAATACCATCTACTGGTAAAATGGTGAGCAATGTACCAGTTTTTAAGCGATTTGGGTTTTCTATTTCATTATTGTCCAGAAGAGTTCTGACTCGAATATTAAATTTGTACGCAATGCTTGATAAAGTATCTCCACTTTTAACGGTATATTGAAAAACTTCATTTACATCACTTCTATCTCCTTTTTGAGTAGGAATACTAGATTTTGCAAAAAATCCATCGTCAGCCATTGAGAAGTTTTCTGCAAAAACTGTGGTATTTATATCCGTGGGAATGAGTGGCCAAAAAGTTTGGTCAAACCGTTGAAGATAGGGAATGGCAGTAAAGAAAATAAAAAAGATAATACCCAAAAAAACAGTTTTTCGAAAAAAAACATTTTCTATTTTTTTTTCCTCCGGTGAAAGACTTCGTTCCATAGACTCCCAACTTTTCAGAAGAGGACGAATCTTTTTCAATCGAGAATGTCTGGCATTGCGTTCAAGCGTATTCGCAAGACTCTTTCCCCAAGAATAAAAAGTCACAGGCAATGGTAAAATGCCCCCTCACTACAGGTATTCGATTACCTGGTCCCTCTTCTCTTCAGAAGGACTTCCTTTCTACTACTCGAATTTCTTCTTTTTTTCTTTTTTGAAAGTGTAATTTAATTTTTTAACATGGTGCCCGAGGAGGGGATCGAACCCCCAACCAACTGGTTCGAAGCCAGGTACTCTATCCATTGAGCTACTCGGGCAGAAAAAGATTTAAAAGAGAATAGCCTTGAACTATTTTCCGTTCCCCAAAACCAACTGGCTTGAAAGAAGGTACTCATGTCCATTGAGCTACTCGGGCAGAAAAAGATTTAAAAGAGAAAGTATATTAAAATATTTTTTGCTTATCTCAGTTTCTGCTTTCTGAAAATAATATTCAAAATGGTGCACGAGAGAGGACTTGAACCTCCACGAACAAAAATATTCACAAGGCCCTCAACCTTGCGCGTCTACCAATTCCGCCACTCGTGCCAATAATAACAAACCATTATTGAAAATTTTTCTAGATAAAAAATTGTGCATCTTTTATCTTTATTTCTTTTCGAGAAAAAAAGAGAGAAAATCGGTAGTGTAAAGGATAAAAAACATTCTTTTGAGGGGATGTATTTTAAAAAATCCCCCGACAAGAAATGTTGCCGAGGGATTTTCCCTCATTTTTTTATATGGGTCAAGAGTATCCTATTTTTCTAACTCCTTTGTTTCTTCATCTCCTTTCTCTTTTTTATTTGCATTTTTTTTCCCAGCTTTTTCTTCTGGAGTTTTAAAAGAAAGTTTTAAAGAGTGATCAGATTCGTTGATTTCCAAAACGGTCACTTCTACTTCGTCTCCTTCTCTATATTTTTCTCCTTCTTCAGAAAGAGAAAATTCAGAGTTATGCACGAGTCCTGTTACTTCATCTCCGAGTGTTACAAAAATCCCATATTCAGAAACTTTGTTTACATTTCCTTTTACTCGAGACCCTATTTCAAAAGCTTTTACTCGTCCAATCCAAGGGTCTGGTATAAGGCGTTTTGTAGAAAGAGATATTTTTTCTCCATCAATTCCTATAATCATACAATCTACTTCTTGCCCAATTTTAAGAGCTTCTCCTGGAGTTTTAATATGTCCCCATGTGATTTCTGAAATATGAATGAGTCCTTCGAGCGTGCCAAAAGTAACAAATGCTCCAAATTTTACTAAACCATTTACTACTCCCTTCGCAATATCTCCAACATGAACATTTAAAAGTTCTTTATCTCGAATATCAGACATCGCTTCTCGTTCTGATACCACCACTTTTCGAACTTCCATATCAATAGTAATTACTCGAACAGTAAATTTTTGACCAATATATGCCTCTAAATGAGAAAGAATTGCCTGCGCATTTGCTCCATCTACACGAGGATAATGTACAGGGGCTAATTGTGAAACTGGTAAAAATGCTTTTACTCCCATTGCGTCTACCATAAGACCTCCTTTGTTTGCTTCTTTTGCTACTACTTCCATTGTTTCTCCGGAATCTTTCATTTCTAAAAATTTATCCCACGCTCTCATTTGAGATGCTTTTCGGAATGAAAGAACCACCATTCCTTCTTCGTTTTCATCTTCTAAAACAAATACGAGTACTTCATCTCCAATTTGGCATTTTTTTGCGGTTCCAAATGGATCAATAAGCTCTCGACCAGAAATAACTCCAGTAGAAACACCTCCCAAATCTACGAGGATTTTCCCTTTTTCTTTTGCAATAACACGACCAGAAATAACTTCTCCTGGTTCGATTTTTACTCCATTTGGTGAGCTTTGGAGTGCCGATATGAGGTCTTTATCTTCAGAAAGAATAGACATAAAAAACAGAGTGTGGCTCAAAAAAAGTAAAATGCTTTTTTAAAAGATGCGTATCCGGGCCACACGGAACTTTTTATAATCCCTAAAAAAGCCAATGGATTTTGTATGTTTTAAGGGAAAAATGCAAATTTTTTCTTCTTTTTCTATTTTTGATACTCTTATTTTGTATTTTTTTATAAGGATGGAAACATTTCAGTTTCTCATACGGTTTGGATCTTTTTTATGTTTTCCATTTCTTATTTTTTTAGGGTGGTGGTTTTATACACAAAAAAGTACCAGGTTCCCCGCTGGTTTTTTTATTATTTTCACACTGTTATTTATATGGATGCGTTTTATAGAGCCACAAATTATAATTATTACTCATCAAAATATTCCACTCCATACAAACCTTCGTATCGCGGTTATTTCGGATATTCATCTTGGACTTTTTAAAGATGAACATTTTTTAGAATCAGTTGTGGAAAAAATAAATGCTACTCAGGCGGATGTTCTTTTCATTGCAGGAGATTTTACGTATCGTCCAAAAATTTCAGAATTGCCGGTGTTATTTGCACCACTCCAAAAATTGCGTATGCCGGTATATGCAGTTTTAGGAAATCATGATACTGAAAATCCAGGAGAACCATTACGAGATGAGTTAAAAACTGTATTACAACAATATAATGTCCAAATCCTAGAAAATGAAAAAGTGTATGTTCAGGATATTACTCTTTTGGGATTGGGAGACCATTGGGCAGAAGAAGATAATACCTCCCTTTTACAAACGGTTACGCCAGAGGAAAAAGTGATCGTGTTGACTCATAATCCTGATACTATTTCCAATTTCCCAAATTCGTACGCTGATCTTACTGTTTGTGGGCATACGCATGGAGGACAAATTCGTATTCCATGGCTCTACAAAAAAGTAATTCCCACTATTGGAGATTTTGATACAGGACTCACGCGTGAAAAAAATACGGCACTTTTTATTACCAGTGGACTTGGAGAAATAGGTCTTCCAATGCGATTTTTAAACTTTCCAGAAATAGTAATTTTAGAAGGACAGTAAAAAATTCTTGACTCGTTTCTTTTAGCACTCTAAAATGATGAGTGCTAATTTTGCAAATAGGCTCTATTTGCACAGTATGCAAACTTTTCAGAATTTTTTTTATCCTTTTACTCCATTTTTATGGCAAAAATTGTCCCTCTCTTTGCACGAGTTGTTGTAAAGCCTGAAACGAAAGAAGCCACTACTGCTTCTGGAATTGTTTTGGCAGAAACCTCATCTAAAGAAAAACCCCAAAAGGGAAAAGTTATTTCTACCGGTCCTGATACAAAATCGGTAAAAGAAGGAGATATTGTACTTTTTAAAAAGTATTCTCCCACAGAAATTGAAATAGATGATCAAGAATATTTTATTCTTGATGAGGAAGACTTACTTGGAAAAATTGAATAATTTTGTGGTAGGGAACAAAAATTTTTGGTCTCTACATCCCTCCCTTTTTAACCATTTAACCCCTTTTTATTATGGCAAAAGATATTGCATACGCTGAAGACGCTCGAAAAAAATTACTCAAAGGAGTTTTAAAGCTCTCGGATGCGGTTCGAATTACTATGGGACCCAAAGGTCGAAATGTAGTACTCGATAAAAAATATGGTGGACCAACTATCACTAATGATGGAGTCACCATCGCGAAAGAAATTGAACTGGCTGATAAATTTGAAAATATTGGCGCACAAATTGTAAAAGAAGCGGCTACTAAAACGAATGATATTGCTGGAGATGGAACCACTACTGCTACTGTTTTAGCCGCAGCAATTATTTCTGAAGGAATGAAAAATGTGGCAGCAGGAGCAAATCCTATTTTTGTAAAAGGAGGAATTGAAAAAGCTGTTGCAAAATCAGTTCTAGAACTTGAAAAAAATACAAAACAAATTTCTACAAAAGAAGAAGTTTCTCAAGTAGCCAGTATTTCTGCACAAAATAAAGAAATTGGAGACACTATTGCTGATATTATGGATAAAGTAGGGAATGATGGTGTAATAACAGTAGAAGAAGGGCAAACCATTGGTATTACTACCGAAATTGTAGAAGGAATGAAGTTTGATAATGGATATATTTCTCCGTACATGGTTACTGATCCAGCTCGTATGGAAGCCATTATGGAAGGAACAGCAATCCTCGTGACCGATAAAAAAATATCTTCTATTCAAACTATTTTGCCTTTAATAGAATCAATGGCAGGAGCTGGACGAAAAAATCTCTTTATTATTGCGGAAGATATTGAAGGAGAAGCTCTTACCACACTGGTTCTGAATAAACTTCGAGGAACGTTTAATTGTGTAGCAGTAAAAGCTCCTGCGTTTGGAGATCGTCGAAAAGAAATGTTGAAAGATATTGCGATTTTAACCGGAGCGACTTTTATTACCGAAGAAGTGGGACTCACGCTTGAAAAGGCAACTATGGACGATCTCGGAAGTGCACGAAAAATTATTATCACGAAAGATTCCACCACTATTGTGGAAGGAAAAGGAAATGTAGCAAAAATTAATGATCGTGTTCTAGAAATTAAATCAGCAGTTGAAAAAACAAAATCTGACTACGATAAAGAAAAACTCATTGAAAGGGCTGCAAAACTTTCTGGTGGAGTTGCTATTTTAAAAGTAGGAGCCGCAACAGAAGTAGAATTAAAAGAGAAAAAGCACCGAATTGAAGATGCACTTTCTGCTACTCGTGCAGCGGTAGAAGAGGGAATTGTAGCAGGAGGAGGAACCGCACTTCTTAAAATTTCGGTTTCTCTTGATGCGCTCATTGAATCTGCAGAAAACGACGACGAAAAAGTGGGAATTCTTATTGTTAAAAAAGCATTGGAAGCTCCTGTTCGACAGATTGCAGAAAATGCAGGACTCGAAGGATCTGTTATTGTAGCTCAAGTGTTGGCGGATAAAAACGCAAACAATGGGTACAATGTAATTTCTGGAAAAGTAGAAGACTTGGTAAAAGCCGGAATTATTGATCCAAAAAAGGTAACACGTTCAGCGCTTCAAAATGCGGCTTCTGTGGCAGCAATGTTGCTCACGACTGAGGTAGCTATTACCGATTTGCCAGAACCAGAAAAACCTGCCATGCCTGATATGGGCGGAATGGGGGGAATGTATTAATTTGTCACACCGTAGAGACGCCCCGCTGGGGCGTCTCTACAAAAAAACACCGCATTGCGGTGTTTTTTTGTGGATGACAGAAAACGGGGAATGGTGGAAAATGGGTATGATTTTATTGTGAATTCTATGGATACTAAAAATCTTGCCGTTATTCGACAATCTTTTGGAAATGCTGTGTACACCAATAAAATTCAAGAAATAGCCGCTGAATTTTCTGGAAAAAAAAGTTTTCTTATAAAAGTTTGGAATGTTTTTTTTGTAGCAGTGGTTCTTATTACACTGGTTCTTTCTCTTACGTATAATACTTCAATATGGTCATATATTGGAGCAGGGGTATCTATTGCAGAAATTGTTTTTTTAATTATTCAATTTTCATTTAGTTTTGAAGAAAAAGAAAAAAATCATAAAAGTTTTGCCCTTAAATTTCGTGGAATAAGAGAAGATTATATTGTGCTTATTGCAGATATTTATAATGGTATTCCATTAGAGGAGGTTGTGAAACGAAGAGATTATTTACAGAAAAATTTTCAACATTTTTGTGATTTAGCCCCACAAACGGGAGTAGCGGAATATCAAGAAGCCCAAAAAAGATTGAATTCGAAAGGAATTGTTGATGGAGAAGAATTTACATTTTCTGACGAAGAAATTGATCGTTTTTTACCACCAGAATTAAGATTTTCGTCTCATGTGTAAATATTTTTCACAACCGGCACCCACCCGTAGAGACGCATTGCAATGCGTCTCTACAACCGAACCACCAGAAAAATTCCAAAAAAAATACCGTATTTCCTCTGCCCGCCTAAAAAATTACGATTATGGCGAAGACGGTGCATATTTTGTGACCATTTGCACCAAAAATCGCGAACCGTTTTTTGGGGAAATTGTAAAGACGCAGGATCCTGAGTCTCTACATGAATCGCAAATGCAATTATCAGAAATTGGGGAAATTATTCAGGAAGAATGGCAAAAAACGGCAGAAATACGAAAAAATATCACATTGGGGGAATTTGTAATTATGCCGAATCATTTTCATGCGGTGGTGATTATTCAAAATGGTGTGGTTCCCGTAGAGACGCATTGCAATGCGTCTCTACAAAACCCGATTCAACCAATAATGCAATATAAAAATCAATTTGGACCACAATCCCATAATTTATCTGCCATAATTCGTGGATTTAAAGGAGCAACAACAAAACAAATCCATATTGCTGGATTTCCTCATTTCTCCTGGCAACCACGATTCCATGAGCATATCATTCGCAATGAAATAGAATTATCCAAAATTTCTGAATATATTTTTAATAACCCACAAAATTGGGAACAAGACGATTATTTTTAATTTTTTGTAGAGACGTTTTGCCAAAACGTCTCTACGGGTGGGGCAAAACGCCTCTACAATTCGCCATTTCTCCTTCTCCCTATGAAAATCGCTATTCTTGCCTCTACCTCCGGTTCGGATCTTCCTGCCGTTTTTGCATTACAACAGGAAGGAATTGATTTTTTTCTCATCACCAATAAACCACAATGTGGAGCGATAGAAAAAGCAAAAAATACAGCAGTTCCGGTGTATATTGTGGAAGCTACTGGAAAAAAACGAGAAGAATTTGATGAAGAAATTTTAAAAATTTTAGAAGCCGAAAAGGCGGATTATGTTTTTCTTATTGGATATATGCGCATTATTACTCATGTACTCACGACTCCATGGAAAGGAAAGATTTTTAATATTCACCCTTCTCTTTTGCCGGCTTTTGCAGGCGGAATGGACAAAGATGTGCACAGTGAAGTTCTAAAACGGGGCTGTAAAATTACAGGAGCAACACTCCACGAAGTAACCGATGAAGTAGATGGTGGTCCAATTGTGGACCAACAATCATGCAGAGTGGAAAAAAACGACACGCCAGAAACTCTGAAGAAAAAAGTACAAGAATTAGAACAAGAAATGTTAGTGAAATACATACGAAAGATTTCTCTACGAATTTAAGACTTCTTTTATAATGTTTCCTGCCTTTTCGGTATCTTCAAGGCTCAAATTTGGGAGTGAAACTCGAATCATATTTTTTCGATCTTTTCTTTTTCGATCATCCTCTGAAAAAAATAGATTTGCAGGCATTACCACTACCCCTTTTTCTGCGATGCGTTCTAATTTTTCTTCAATAGAAAGACTGCTATTTTTCTTATTTTCAATTTTCTCAATATCAATCATTCCATAGTACGAATTCCCTTTATGAGGGATACCAATGGTTTTATAAAACATTGATACTTTTTCATGGAGCATGTGAACGTATTCCTTTGTTTCTGGTTTTCCCAAAATAATATGGGACAATGCCATGGCAACCGATGGACCAGGAATTCCTGTAATATGTCGGAAAAGTCCTAAATTTTTCCCACCTGGCGATTTTGCTAAAAAAAACAAATTCCTCACATTTTCGTATTTTTCTGGAAACAATCCTTTTAAAATATCATGAGTAATATATTCGTTTGCCTCATCGGAAACATAAATATCTCCAACTCTTAGTCCGGTTGCTCGTTCTATTTTTGAAAGTGAGTCTATTCGAACTGTCCTTTTTCGTGCATTTTTTATTTGAATAATACTGGCATTAGCACCATCAAAAAACGGGAAATAGACTTCATCGGTTATAATAATGGAATTATGAATTTCACAAATATCAGCAATGGTGTGTAAAAAATTTTCACTACTGGGGAACCCTGTAGGATTATTTGGATCGATAAGAATAAATGCTTTGATGTGTTTTTGAGAATTTTTTAGTTTTTGAGCCTCTTCCTCAATAATACTCCCTTCTTCAGGATCTACCGAGAGTGAAAGAACTTCAATTCCTCGTTCTTCAAAAATAGTGTTGTACGGAGAATACACAGGAGAAGTCATGGCAACAGTATCTCCTTTTTGTAAAAATCCAATTCCTTCTTCTCCTAATCCTTGAAATATTGCTCCAATCCCATGTGATGCCCCCATAATCCCGATGAGTTCGTGTGATTTTACCATTATGCCAAGACTTTTGGAATATTCTTCTGCCATGGTGGCTTGTAAAAGGGGATGCCCTGCAGGTTGTGGGTATCTTCCTCCTGTTAAATTTGAATATTTAAAAAGTTCATAATAAATGCCAAAACGGTCAAGTCCAAGGTCTTGTACATCACAAATGTGTTCTAATTCTTCTAAAAATTCTTTCCAATCTTTTAAGAGTTCTTTTGCTTTTTGATCATGAAAATATTCAAAAGCGGTTTTTTCTACTACTCTTTCAATTTCAGACAGTTCTGATGGTTTTCTTCGAAAAAATAAATTTGAGATTCGATGATTATTAAAAGCAATATCTAAGAGATTTAAAAATGCAAAAAATTGTCGAGATCGAACATTCGGAGAAAATCCATATCCTGGTTCTCCTTGTGAAAGATCTAAAATATTTGCTTCTCCAACATTTTTTTCAGCGATAGCTCTTAATCCTCTAAAAGCCAAAAAAGGCAATGTGGTATTCACATCAAAGCAATATTTCATACAAAAATTAAAAAAACGAAATCAGAATAATAAAAAAAATAAAAAAAACAAAAATTTTCATGAAAAAAGTTTTTCTAGTTTTTGAGAAAGATCTTGTAAAACATTTGAAGAAAAACCATGAAGGCATTTTTGTACATCTTTTATTGCTTGTAATGAATTTTTAAGCGCCACCATATCTCTCGGAGTCCCTCTTCCTGTAGAAATTCTTGCAATAATACGCTCTGTATCTCCAATTTTTTTTAGTAATAATCGTAATTCAGAAAGTGGGATAGGATGTTCTACAAATTCTGAAACTCCTTGAATCCGTCTTTCAATATCTTTTTCATTTTTAAACGGTGAAAGTAAGGTATTTTTTAAAAATCTTCCTCCCATAGCGGTTTCTGTTTCATCCAAAATGGAAAGCAATGATGTAGACATTTCCCCATTACTTCCTTCAAAAATTTCTAAATTTTTTAAAGTTTGCATATCTATGGGAAGTGTATCGTGATGATTATATTTTCGAATTCCAGAAAGGTGCAACAACGAAGTTTTTTGCGTTTCTTGTAAGAATAACAGTAATAAAGCGCATGCCGAAATACTTTCTTCTTCGTTTTGAATCCCAAACGATTTTAGTGTTTGTACTCTCAAAAAATCATGGAGATATTGTGCAGCATTTTTTGGAAGAAATTGGCGGGAAATTGCGATAGGAAGTGTTTCAAACGCTTTTGAAAATTGAAGGAATTGATCTGGAGAAAACACTATTTCTGACGGATGAAATTTTTGAATATCTGCAAAAATTTCATCAAAAGTTTCTCTATATATTACAAAAATATCTCCAGTGGTTACCTCACAAATGGCAATGGAATAATGGACATCTCCAAAAAACCCAGCGAGATAATTGGATTTTTTACTTTCTAAAACAGTGTCTAAAAACGTAGTTCCAGGAGTAATAATTCGCACAATACTTCGCTCGGTAAGTCCCGGCAATGAAGGATCAGAAACTTGTTCGGCAATAGCGACTTTTTTCCCGACTTTTATGAGTTTTGCAATATAATTTTCGGCTGAATGATGAGGGATCCCACACATCGGTTCTGGATTCTCTGCATTTTTATTACGAGAGGTAAGAGTAATTTCCAAAATTTGAGACGCTTCTTTTGCATCTTCTCCGAACATTTCATAAAAATCTCCTAAACGAAAAAATAAAATCGCATCTTGCGCTTTTTCTTTTAGGCTCTGATATTGCCGTTGAACAGGGGTCAGTGTCATATATCAGAAATCTTTCTTTTTCACATCTCGTATTATTAAGGCTTCGCTTTCCATTCCTACTCCAATATATTTTACAGGGATACCCGTTTCTTTTTCGAGAAACTCTATAAAATTTTTTGCTTCCACTGGAAGATCTTCAAACGTACGAATTTTTGAAATATCTTTTTTCCAACCAGAAAATTCTTGAATAACGGGTTTTACCTTGGCAAGAGTTCCAATATCTGCCGGAATACATTGTGTGTGTTCTCCTTCTAGATCATAAGCAACTACTACTCCAATATGGTCAAAATCTGCTAAAACATCTAGTTTCGTAAGATTCCAAACATTTGCACCATTTACTCTTACAAATTTTTTTAATGCCACTACATCTATCCAGCCACATCTTCTGGGGCGCCCTGTTGTGGCTCCATACTCATGCCCAATTTTTCGCAATGTTTCCCCCGTTTCGTTGAGTAACTCACTCACCAGTGGACCACTTCCCACTCGTGTTACATACGCTTTCGCGACACCAATAATTTCGGTAAATCTATTGGGTGCAATTCCGGTTCCTTGAGAAGCACCCGAAACAGTAGTATGAGAAGAAGTGACAAAAGGGTATGTTCCATGGTCAATATCGAGCATAAATCCTTGGGCACCTTCCACTAAAATATTTTTTCCCTCTTGTTGATATTGTTCGAGCATTTCTTCTGTATCTCGCACAATATCTGAAAATTCTTCTGCTAAATCTTGGTATTCTACTATTAACGATTCAATATCTATGGAGATGCCGTATTGTATTTTTATTTCTTCCGCATGTTCTCGAAGGCGATGTGCAAATGTTTTAAAGTCGGCTACGAGCTCTCCTGCACGAATTCCAGATCGTGATACTTTATCGGTATACGCCGGTCCTATTCCTCGTTTTGTCGTTCCTACACATTCTTTTCCTTTTCGTTCTTCTTGAATACTGTCAATTTCTTGGTGAAAATCAAACAAAAGATGAGCTCTGGTGCTTAAAAAAATTCTATTTCGTACAGAAATACCCTTTTCTGAAAGCTCATGAATTTCATGTAAAAGAGAAGGAAGATGGACAACACATCCATTTCCAATAATGCCAATATTTTCTGGTTCAATAAGTCCAGAAGGGAGAAGATGAAAAACATATTTTTGACCTTGTCTATAAATAGTATGTCCCGCATTGGCACCTCCTCCAGCACGTACAATAACCGAATGACTTTTGGAAAGTGCATCCACAAGCTTTCCTTTTCCTTCGTCTCCCCACTGCGCTCCTAAAACTACGGCAATGTTTCCAGTATTCATGTGTAGAAAAAAAGAAAAATCACCGAAAGGTTGCCAAAAAAAAAGAGAAATGTCACCTGTATTTCTTTCGTTTTTTAAAAAACCACCGAAATATATCGATTGTTCATTCTCCGTCTTCCCTGGCATCCATTGTTACCACACACAAAAAATTCTGTACGCTTATATTCCACATGGCTTCTGGGATTCCGAATTCCTCTAAAAAATAAACACTTTTTACCGTCTCAATGGTTTTGGCATAAAACGCAGCCGCGCCTCCAATAGCGTGTAAATACACTGCTCCATAATGTACCAGGGCTTCTTTCGTTTTTTTTCCCATTCCGCCTTTGCCAATAACCGCCCGTACCCCTGTTTTTGCAATAAATTCCGCTTCATACGGTTCTTCCCGAATGGAAGTAGTGGGACCTGCAGAAATAATTTTCCAAGAAGAAGGATTTTTCTCATCTTCTAAAATGGCAATAGGACCGCAGTGATATACCGCCTTTCCTGCTACGGAAAATGGTAATGTATAATTTTTTTCAACCACTGCTTCGTGAAGGGCATCTCGTCCAGTAAAAATATCGCCTTGTACCATGACGATATCTCCTTTTTTTAAATTTCGGATTTCTAATTCGCTACAGGGAAAGGAAAGAATTTTAATATTTTGAATCTGTGAAAGAATATCAGAAAATTCTTCTTTTGCTCTTTCCTCTGCTTTTTTCTTCTTTTTTTCTTCTCCTCCTTCTTGAAGAGAAAAAACGGCTTCTCCTCTTCTGAGTGCCCAACAACTATAACTAACGGTTACAAAAAAACTGGCAGGAAGTCGATGTGAAGTAGAACAATGTACTCCAAGAAGAGTTGTTTTTCCTCCAAATCCCATGGGTCCAATGCCAAGTGCATTTGCTTTGGAAAGTATTTCCGATTCTATTTCTTGAAGATTTTTATCAGGATTTTCGTGGGAAAGGGGAAGAAGTAGGTTTTTTTTTGCAAAAGCAGAACCACTTTCTCGGTCACCTCCAATATGAACTCCAATAATTCCCGGAGCACAGCCCTTTCCTTCTGCATTTTTTATAATTTGCAAAACTGCTTTTATAACACCTTTTTGGTCTCTTCCTGCTTTTCCAAAATCGGTTTCCATGGGAAGTGAAACTTGTGCAGAAACATTTTCACTTCCTCCTCCTTTTAAAATAAGTGAGATATGAATTTCATTTTTTTTCTCTTCGCAGTCGTAAAAATCCCAGATTATTTTCGGGAATCCTTTGCCGATATTATTACCAGAATTTTTCCCAGAAAGGGGATCTACCGCATTGGGACGTAAAATACCTTCTTTTGTGGATTTTTGTACGGCTTTTAAAATTTCATTTTCGATATATTTCCGAGAAACCGTTTGTGGTGCCGTAATAAAAAATGTCAAAAACCCTGTATCTTGACACAGAGGAATGGATTTTTGGCTTGCGAAAAACATATTCTCTTCCATTATAGAAAGGGAAAGTTTGGCGATTCCTTCTTCACAAATTTTTGCCTGAAAAAGAGCCTTTTGAATATCTTCCGGAAGGGTAGTAGAAATTTCTTGGATAAAGGCACAAATATTTTTGGCAGAAAATGTATTCATCCCAAAGGATTAAAATGTTTTGCAAAAAGGGTGGGAGCCAGAAGCATTTCAATGCGTCCTAAAATTTTTTCAGGCGGTTCGGTGGCATCCAAAAGGCTCGCTTTTTTGGTAAAAGCACATCTTTCTGAGAGTTCCGTCATATAATTTCGTACGTTCTGAAGTGTTTTTTCTGTTTCAAAAAGTTCTTTTGGATTTCCTCTGTTCGTGATTCTTTGCAGTGAAACTTCCACGGGAACATCACAAAAAAAAGTATAATGAGGTTTTAAGAATGGTTCTGCGATATTTTCAAGCCATGAAGCATCTACACCACTGGCTACTCCGTACGCCAAAGAACTCCAAATATATCGCTCGCAAATCACTATCTTTCCGTTTTTAAGGGCTGGGAGAATTTCATTTTTTAAATGTTCTTCCCGATCTGCAAAAAATAGGAGTTGAAGTGCCGAAGGAGAAAGGGAATATGAGTGTTGCAAAATTTTTCGTAGTTCTTTTCCCAAAATTCCACCAGAAGGTTCATGAGTATGAAACACTGAAAATCCTTTTTTTTGGAGTGTTTCGGAAAGAAGTTTCGCCTGAGTGCTCGTTCCTGCGCCGTCTGGTCCCTCAAAAACAAAAAACATACACAATAAAAATTTCTAAAAAATTTTGTAAAAATTTATTCAAAAAAACAAGAAATAAAAAAACTATTAATGAGAATACAAAGTTATTCCAGAGGTAATAAGAGCAATGAGAAAAGAAAATCTTAAAAAATACATTTGAGTTTTTCCCGAAAACTTTCCAAAAAAATGGAGTAAAAATGACCCCGCATAACCCCCAAAAAGGCTTCCAATAGACCATGGAAGAAATACGGAAAAAATAAGGGTATTATAAAAGAAGCTCGCAATAACCACTACAAAAGTGGTGAACCATTCAATATAGTTTGCCTGGATTCTCAGTCGAGTAATTTGGGTATCATCAGGATCTTTTATTCTTAAAAGTGCCAACAAAAAAATGCTAATACCGGCACCTAAAACGCCCTGATACACTCCCACTAAAAATACAGAAGCGAAAAAGGTCTTTTGAGAAAGAAAAAATTTCGTAAAAAAAGGAGCAGATTCTGTAAGAATAATGGCTATGCAAACGAGTGGAAAAATCCATTTTTGATCAATTTGTGCGATTACCGATACTCCAAAAATAGCGCCTACAGAAAGAATAAGAGAAAGGATGAAATTTTCTTTCCAATGAATTATTCTCCAGGTTGCAATGGTACTTCCAATTCCTCTAAAAAAAGATCCGACCTTAATATTTCCAATAATACTTCCGGAAGAAACCCCAGGCATAAGGAGTTGAAAGAGGGGAAGTGACAAAAACATGGTTCCTCCAAAAAGGACACCAATGCTTCCAATAACAATACCCATGAAAAAAAAGGCAAAAAATGAAGGGATGCTCCCGACAATAAAAATATCAGAGAAAAACATATCTTTTGAGAATCTTTAAAAAGAGTAGCACAAAAAATAATCAATTGAAAAAAACTATTCAAAATGAAAGTTTGAATCAACACTGTTTTTAAAAAACATCAAAAGAGCTTTTTCCTTATTTTATTAAAAATCAAGAAGTTCGCTAAAAAATCCGCCTTTTTTTCCTTTGTTATTATTTCCATTAAAATCATCATCATCATCTTGATTTTTGTAGGAAGAACCTTTTTTATTCTTTGACTCTTCATTATTGGACGAAGAATATTTTTCTACAATTCTATCCAGTAATCCTTTTTCTAGCCAAACACCACGGCAATCAGGGCAGTAATTTATTTCTACTCCATGCCGTTCTGCCATGAGGAGGGCAACATTACAGGTTGGACATTTCATATTTAAAGGGGTTAAACATTTGTCGAAATATTATACTCGAATTTTTCTTTTAGCAAAAATATCTTTATAAAAAAACACTTATTTTAAAAATGGAATGGAACATTGAATTACTCGAATATTTTATTTTTTCCTTGGGAAATAAAAAACACCATTTTCCCAAAAAAATAGGAAAAATGGCGGGACAGAAGGGGCTCGAACCCTCGACCTCCGCCGTGACAGGGCGGCGCTCTAACCAACTGAGCTACTGCCCCACAAAATATTTTCTGGAGCCTTGGAGATGATACTCAAAAAAAAGGGGGCATGGCAAGATTTTTTATATTTTTTCTTTTTCTTGAAAAAAATATATTTCGTGCGCTTTCTTTCTTGTCAATTCTGATTCTTCTGGGTACCATTGGCGAGATTTTTTTAATACTTTTGTATGAAAACTTGGTTGTGGACGAAAATACTGTTTTTTATACTTCTGAGCGGAGTCTTTGTGCTCGTCGCACTTCCTGAAAATATAAAAAGTACTCTTCCTGGATTTATTCAAGATCGAATTGTGGGGAAAGACTTGAAATTAGGGATTGATTTACGAGGAGGAACTCAAATTGAGTATGCGATTGACTTTACGGCTGCCGAACAGCAGGTTGCACTTACAAAAAGTGATAATGATCCGAAAAATGATTTAGATGCAGTAAACCGTAATGAAATTGCGAATGGAGTAAAAGAGACACTTCAACGTCGTATTGACCCAGATGGAACGAAAGAAGTAAATATTTCAGTAGTAGATATTAATGGAGAAAAACATATTACAGTGGCTCTTACTGCCGATATTGATACTCCTGAAATGAGATCAAAACTAGAAAAAAGCATAGATCTTCAGTTTAAAGAACCCATGACAGGGGATGATAGAAAGGCGATTGCGACTTCTCTTTTAGCAAAAATTTCAAAAGGAGAATCTTCATTTGAATCCGCAGGAAAAGAATTAGGGATTACCGTTGATCCACAAGAGCTTTCTTATGATCAAATTAAGAATTCTTTTCAGGCAAATGGTGAAAAATTGTGGAATGCTGAATTTGGAAAAGTATTTCCAGAGCCTCTTACAACGGTACAATATGCGGTTTCAGGTGGACAACTCGTATCCCAAGACGTTGCGTTGGTGGCTGTTCCAAAGGAAAAGAAAATGAAAGATAAAACAGTACAACAAGCAGAAAAGAAATTTTTAGAAGCAAAAGTTGATTTTAAAAATTCAGGTGTCCCAAAAGCTATTTCAGAAATTGACCAAGCTTTTGTAGAACCAGTGGCAAAATTGGAACAAGGCGGTATTTCTGATGTACTGGAAAATGCGAATGGTTATTTTTTATATACTCGTTTGCCGGTAGTAAAAGGAGAAGTAGCCTCAAAATATGATGAAATTTTTATTGGGAAAACGGAAGAAAAAGCAAAAGAAAAAATTGATGCTGCTAAAAAATCTGTTACTCCTCAAGAAAAAACTATAAAAGAAGAAGTGTTAGTCCTTCAAACGCTCGCGATATCAGATCAATGGAAAGATACTCCATTAGGAGGTGCTCAATTTAAAAATGCTAAACCTTCTTCCGACCAAAATGGGATTCCTGTAACAGCCATTACTTTTAATGCACAAGGTGCGCAGCTTTTTGAAGAATTTACAGGTCGTCTTTCTGTGAGAAATAATCCTATTTGTTCTGATAGTAAAGGGGGAACAGGAGGAGACCAATTCGCTATTTTTGTAGGAGGGGAACTTATTTCGGCACCGTGTGTTCATGAAAAAATTTCAGGAGGATCGGCGATTATTACTTCTGGTGCGCAAAGTTATAAATCAGCGCTCGACTATGCGACAAAACTTTCGAATGACCTTAACGCAGGGGCGACACCTGCCCCCATTCATGTTATATCTGAGCGAAAAATTTCGGCAGCACTGGGAGATGATGCTATGGAAAAATCTATTATTTCAGCGGGTCTTGGATTTTTAGCGGTGGCAATATGGATGCTTGTTTTTTATCGATTTTTAGGCTTTATTGCCATTATAGCACTCTCGTTTTATGCTCTTGCCATTATTTTTATTCTGAAATATTTTGGATTTATTGTATTAACACTTGCAGGAGTAGCGGGCATTATTCTTTCAGTAGGAATGGCGGTAGATGCAAATATTTTAATTTTTGAACGAATAAAAGAAGAGCTGAAGGATGGGAAAAATTTTGCATCTGCGGTAGCGTTAGGATTTGAAAGAGCATGGACATCTATTCGAGATTCTAATATTTCTTCGCTTATAACGTGTCTTATTTTATTTGCTTTTGGAACCTCTATTATTAAGGGATTTTCGGTAGCATTGGCGCTTGGAATTTTACTTTCTATGTTTACGGCTATTACTCTTACAAGAATGCTTATTTTAGCACTGACTCCAAAAATTATTCTTGAGAAAAAGTTTTTATTGGGAGCATAATAAATTTAAAAACGTATTTTTGGTGTCTAAATCGCATATTCTTATTATCGGAGCAGGACCAGCAGGGCTTACTGCTGGTTTTGAGATTTTACAAAAAACATCTTCGATTCCTGTTATTTTGGAAGCAAGTGAAATAATTGGCGGAATTTCACAAACTGCTGAGTATAAGGGGAATAAAATAGATATTGGAGGACATCGTTTTTTTTCAAAGTCCGATACGGTTATGAAATTTTGGGAGCAGTTTTTCCCAACAGAATCTGGAGAAGTTTCTCCTCAAAAAACAGATTTGGTCATGCTTATTCGGCAAAGAGTATCTCGTATTTTTTATCTCAGAAAGTTTTTTGCATACCCGCTTTCTTTGTCGTTTCAAACCCTTCAAAATTTAGGAATTTTGAATTCTATTTCTATTTTTTTCAGTTTTCTTTCTGCAAAAATATTCCCGAAATCTTCAGAAAAATCTTTAGAGGATTTTTTTATTAACCGCTTTGGGAAGCGTTTATATAAGACTTTTTTTAAAGATTATACCGAGAAAGTATGGGGGAAAAAATGTACAGAGCTTTCTTCGGAGTGGGGGGTTCAACGAATAAAAGGACTTTCCTTGCTCAAAGCCATTTGGGATGCTTTTTTAAAATTTTTTCCATCTGATGACCAAAAATCTCTTCATCAAAAAAATAAGGAAACGAGTCTTATTGAACGATTTTTATATCCGAAATTTGGACCAGGGCAATTTTGGGAACATTTAGCGCTTCAAATAGAGCAACGAGGAGGAAAAATTTATATGAATGAAAAAGTAACGCACGTTATAAACGACGATCATCATATTTCCGCGGTTATTACTACCAATAGCAAAACAGGGAAACAAACGAGATATGAAGGAGATTATCTGCTTTCGTCTATGCCTCTTCGGGAGTTATTTTCTGCATTTTCAACCGTTCCACAAGAGACCAAAAAACTTGCAGAAACACTGGAATATCGAGATTTTTTTACAGTTGGAGTTCTTCTGAGTGCCTTATCAATTCAGCAAGAAACGAAAATTGTAGATCACTGGATTTATATTCAAGAAAAAGATGTACAAGTGGGGAGAATACAAATTTTTAATAATTGGAGCCCTTATTTAGTAAAAGATCCTGATAAAATTTGGATTGGTATGGAATATTTTGCGAATGAAGGGGATTTTTTATGGCAAAAATCGGATGAAGATTTACAAAAACTTGCCTGTGAAGAGCTGGAAAAAATAGGATTTGCACAGAGAAAAGATGTGGAAGATACCTGTATTATTCGGGTTCCAAAGGCATATCCAGTGTATTTTGGAAAAGGGTATGAATCCTTTTCTTCTCTTCGATCCTATCTGGACACTCTTCAAAATTTATTTTGTATTGGGCGAAATGGAATGCATCGATATAATAATCAAGATCATTCCATGCTTTCGGCAATAGAGGCGGTGAAAAATATTGTGAGTGGAAAAACTGAAAAACATAATATTTGGCAAGTAAATGCCGAAAATGAGTATCACGAGAAAAAATAGCCCTTAAATATTGTTTAAAAAATCTTGAAGTTCTATTCCTATTTCTCTAAGGATTCTTTTGATAAGGGGAGGGGAAAGAGTTTCTGTACTATGATTACAGGGAAGTTTAATTTTAAATATTCCCCTCCGAGAGCAATCCATAATCACCAATATCGGGTGATCGCCAGAAGAAAGTATATCAAACAAAATTCTTTGTGAATGGAGGTAACGTATAAGATCTCTTTTAAATTTTTCAGCTTTCAATGATGGCATTTTTTGAGGATGGTTTTTTTTTACATGATTATTACGTGTTGTCTTTTCTGAAGATATTGATACTGCATGAGCGTTTGCCATATAGTAAAATTTAGCCCGCATTGTGCGCAATATTTATAAAAATGCAAGAGACTTTTTGGTACAGTTAATTCTGTTTTTAAATTGTGGAGGATCAATGGGAATTTTTTACCGTCTTCATGGATCCATCACAATTTTTTTTATTGATATTTTAAAAAATTGTTTTTATAGTAAGATTTTTACTCCTTATTATGGGAGGTATGCATTTGTCTGTGGAAGGGGACAGGGGAAATGAAAATACCAATAATACTAATACTGAAATAGCTCATGCTCAAAAATTATCGTTACATTCACCTGAGTTACTAGAAGCAGGAAGTTCAATATTGGTGCTTGTTTTGGTAGGAGTAATGGTAAGAAAAAAAATAAAGAATTTATTTCCTCAAAAAAAGAATATAAAAGATTCGATGCCTCGCCCACCAAATCTTTCTTTTGTAAAAAAAGAGAAAAAAGATGTTATTACTGCTTTAGAATTAAATGCTGACTTTCAAAGAAAATGTTTGCAGAACATTGAAAATGCTACCACGGAAAGAGAGATTACCAGTATTGTTCGTAATGCATCTTCTATTTGTAAAATTTGTGAACAGGTAAGCCGTCTTTCACTTCCTGAAAACTTAACAACAATAAGCATCAATGGGATTCAAACTTCTCTTTCGGATGAGAACTCTACAGCGGTATTATCTATTTTTTTAAATTATTTACGGGAAATAAAAAATATATATTGGTTTATGGTGTATAAAGATGGTGAACAAAATGATATTTTTATGGAGATGGGAACCTTTATGATTGAGAGTTTTTTAGAAAATTCCACTCGGAAATCTAC
>CAIRYL010000081.1 GCA_903882825.1 uncultured Candidatus Peregrinibacteria bacterium
AAATGCTTTCTTTTTTTGTATAAAAAGCATAAAATGTGAAGAAATTTTTAATTTTTTTTATGGATATAAGCCTTTTGCGACAAGTAGTAAATACTACATTAGCTCCAGAACCTGATACAGCAACGGTTCAGTGTGTGCGAGCTCAAGGAATGTTTGCATTTACTTCTGCCATTAGTGGAGAAAATCCAGAGAGCGGTGAAATGCCTTTAGATTTTATGACACAGATGAAAAATGCTATGTATAATGCCAGAGCCATTTTAGAAGCTTCCCGTTCCGATCTTTTATCGGCAAATTTAGTAATGATTGATCTTGCGGATGCTCATTATGAGTATCAAATGAATGAAATTTACAAGATGTTTTTTCCTACAAAAGATCCTCCTGCACGGCGGGTCGCTATTGTTGCATCACTTCCAGAAGGCGCATTAGTACAAATTACTATCATTGCTTGTGCACGAGAATCTATTTAATTTTTTTTTGTATTGAATGGAGCGCATTTTGTGCAGCATCACTTTCTGCTTTTTGTTTAGAGCTTCCTTTCCCTTCTGAAATTTTCTCTTCTCCTATAAAAACGCCCATAGTAAATGTTTTTCCATGGTCTGGACCTTCTGCACTGAGGAGTTGGTAATGAGGTGTGATAGAAAATTTTTCTTGTGCAAATTCTTGAAATGCATTTTTTGGTCCGATATGAAGATTTTTTTCATAAATTTCTTCTATACGTGAAAGAAGGTAGGTTTCTACTACTATTTGTGCAGAGGGGATTCCTCCATCTAAAAATAAAGCTCCTAAAATGGCTTCCAGTGTATTGGCAAGAATATATGATTTTTTTTCACCTCCTGCACTTTTTTCACCTTTCGAAAGGCGAATATATTGTCCGAGTTCCATTTTTTGAGCTACCTCCGCGAGGCTTTCTTTTCGTACAAGAGCACTTCTGAGTGCTGTCATTTCTCCTTCTGGCATATTTGGAAATGTTCGAAATAAAAAATCAGTAGTCAGAAACTCTAACACTGCATCTCCTAAAAATTCGAGTCTTTCATTATCTACCCCCCCGTTTTCATTGGTAAATGATTTATGAGTAATAGCCGTTTGAAAAAGAGTTTTATCCTTTGGAGTAATTCCGAGAATGTGGAAAAGATCATCCATGATAAGAAAGGGAAATATATAAAAGGGGGAATTATCTTAAATTTTTATGAGCAAAGAATATTCATATAATTTCTGTATCAAGAATAACAGAATGGGAAAAGTATCTCTACTTTCTATTTTTTACTATTTTTATCAGGAGTCGCATTGGTATATTCTAGTACAAATTTCATAACTTTTGCAAAAGTCGGCGTGGCAGTGGTAGATCCATATGTACGATCTCCTGCTCGAGGACGATCAAATTTTACGAGAATGAGAAATTTTGGGTTATCTACTGGTGCAAAGCCAATAAAACTCGTAATAGTACTTCCTTCTTCTTTTAAATTTTCATATCCTGGTCCATCAATTCTGGCAATTTGGGAAGTCCCTGTTTTTCCTGCAATATAAAATCCTTCTACCTGTGCTCTTTTTGCTACTCCATTTTCCACCGCGCTGATGAGCATTTTGGTGATACTTTCAGAGACTTTTACATCTAAAATTTTAGTTCTCTTTTCTTTTGTTTTCTCAATGGTTCCATCTGCATATCGAATTTCATCTACAATATAGGGATTTACGAGATATCCGTTATTGGCAAGAGTGCTCCATGCCCGAATAACTTGGAGAGGAGTAGCTGCAAAACCTTGTCCAAATCCAGCATTTAAAAGCTGTGCATCAGACCATTTTTTATAATGAGTGATAATTCCAGGCGCTTCTCCCGCAATGGGCATATTTATATATTCCCCAAATCCAAATTTCTTAAGAGCGTTATATACGAGTGGTTTTCCCATTTTTTGAGTGATAAAAACCATTCCTAAATTTGCAGATCTTTCCAAAATATTGGTCATGGATTGAGAACCAAGGTATTTATTGTCCGAGTTTTTAATTTCAAATTCTCCAACTTTTATGGGAGCGCTTTCAAAATATCGAGTATATTCTGTAATTTCTCCATCATCTAATGCTGCCGCCATAACAATTGGTTTCATTACTGATCCTGGCTCATAAATATCCATAAGAGATTTATTGATATAACTTTCCGGACCGAGTCGATTTGCAAAACGGTAAAATTCTGGATTATATTCTTTTCCCCATGCTTCATCATATTCTGCTAAGGTACTTCGGATATAATTCCCATTTTGGTCTTTTTTCTCTAATGGAGTGGTTTTATAAAGGTTAAATCTATTTTTTGGAGAAGTTCGCTCTCGTT
>CAIRYL010000082.1 GCA_903882825.1 uncultured Candidatus Peregrinibacteria bacterium
ATAAAAATGCCGTAAAGGCTTTATGCTTGCTACCAGCGGGGAGAAGGAGTTCCATGGGGAGAAGGGAAAATGGACAAGTTTTTTAGAGTTTCTGGCAATGGATGCGTATTCGGAGTTACCCGTGTCCCCTCTTCCTTTGGGAAGGGGGGCATATTTTAGATTTATGCGCTCGCGTATCCAGGCGAAGTTTACGAGTGAAGCATTGCTGAAAATTTTTTAAAAAAGAAATCATAGCGAGTTTTTTTAAACAGGAAACATCAGAGAAAAATATAAATAAGCTTTCATTAATAAGGAAATTTCACGAATATTACTTCTTCACGTTTTTTAAAATAAGAAGGGGAATTTAAGAAAGATTGTAATTCTTCGTCAGAGAATATTTTTATTTTTTCTGAATAAATGAATGCAGAAACTTTTCCTTCCGGGAGGTTTTCTATCTTTTGAATACTCAATTCTGTAAGGTCGGATGGTTTTTCTGCAAGAAAAGCATATACCAAGAGATACGGAGGGTTAGAGGTGTCTACGCCTGATTTCCGCGCATCTTCGGTGTTAATAATGGAAGTTTCCAAAATTTTTGCCCCCTTGTTTGCATTGAGGGAAGCAGTATTTTGAGCATATATTTCTGCAGAAATGGGTTTTTCGGGAGCTAATGGTGAAAGTTTATGAGTGGTAACAAGGGTTTCCCAATTCTCGACGGTTTGAGTTCCCTTCACCCATTCGTATGATTCTGAAATATGATCTTCCTCTTTTGTTGAAGGGAAGGTGAATCCTTTTTTATATACATCTCCCAGAAGTGAAAAAGAAATAGAGTCGTTTGTGAAATTAGAAGGAAGAGATGGAGATGGAGACGGAGTTGGTGTAGGAGTTTGATTCTGATGAAGATTTGTGTTTTGAGAAGTATTTACTGATGGTGATAAAATGGTACATCCTGAAAATATAGGAAAAATGATGGTAAAAATAACAAACAGAAGAGCAAAACGAAACATTATGAAAAAAGAAATCATTCTCAGATTACATTTTTTAATGAAAAAAAGAAAAATTTCTACCTGCTTCTGAAAATTCCATATCTTTCATCCCATTTCTTGCGTCTTCATTTCTCCTTCTGTGTCATACCAGTACTTTTTCTTTTCCTATGCCTCCTCCAAAAGATTTCATGGGAAAAATTGTATATCTTGCAAAAGGGCGTGGATTTGTTTCCAGGATCGAAAATTTATGGAGGACTTAGCAATACGTGGGATTACAGTCGACTGGGCGTCGAATTTTTAAATAATACTAAAAGAAGGCTTGTAAATAATATTTAGAAAAGGATAGCATGGAAGAAATTTTTCTTTTTTTATGACTCTGTACTTTCAATACCTTATTCCGGTTGTTGTCATTGTATTTATTATTTTTTATAGAAAGTCGATGATGGGGAAATTATCTCAAATGCAAGCCGATGGAACTTTTGAAAAACCAGTTTTAGAGGAGTTCCAAAAACATCTTTTAAAAGATGAAGCCCTTCAGCATTTCGTAATAGCGTCTTGGAAAGATGGAATTGTATTTTATAAAACTTATTATTTAGGACTTTCCGATAAACGGCTTTTTCTCGTTTTAGTAGATCCGAGAAATGCGAGTAAAAATGTTTTAGAAGTTGCAGAAGCGATAGAAACAATTCAAAATATCTCCATTAAAGATTCCAATATTTTAGAACAGAATAATATGGGAAGTGTTTCGTATCCTGCGAAAGACATATCGTTTCAGGTGAACGGGAAAGACTTTTTAGTACGAGTGAAATTTGATGGAAGTTACATTAAAAACCATAATGAAGAGCTTCTGGCAATATGCCAAATCCTTTCAACAAGAAGCGTTTCATGATGAATATTTTTTTAAAAAACACAAAAGATACACAAGGGGAATTAAAAATTCTTGACAAATTCGCATCTCCTCTTTAGTTTCCATTCATAATTTTTTCCCATTTTTTATGAAAAACTTTCGTGTTTTTCTTTCCGTACTTTTTGGATTGGTGCTTTTTTCAGGGTGTTCGGCAAACATAAACGATATCAATAACATTTTTAGCAACAATGCTAATGGTATTATGGAGTATACCAACAAATTTATTGAGTATAATAATAAAGTCAATACAGGAAGTTCAAACGAGATAAGTCGATTTGTTGATGAATTGGATCGTCTTAATACCAATATTGAAAAGAACGAAAACGGTGATAATTATAATTTCCAATGCTGGCTTAATTTATCTACTCTTGCAGATAATCAAAAAACCCTCACAACCCTTCCTGATGGACTTGATGAAAATGAAAAAAAACAGTTACAAGAAAATACTAATGCTTATTTTACCCATCTTACGGCACTGAAAGGTGCTTGTGATGATTTGGCGGCTTACATTACTTCAAAAAGTTATAAAGATGATAAATTTGAGAAAGGAAAAACTCTTATTGCAAAGACAGATACAGAGTTGAGTGCCTTTTACACGGTAAGCGATACGACAGCGAGTCTTATACAGACTATTGCTGAAAAATACGATCCTACAAAAAATTCACAAAAACCGGGAGATGTTGCACTTCGAAATATGAAAGCAGTACTGACGGCAGGAGAAGGAATATTGAAAGTTATAGAACAAGAAAAAACAACTCCTGAAGAGATAGAGGCAAAACTGACAGCGTTTCAAAAAGTAGTAGCAGAGAAGAAGGCAGCTACTCCAGAAGGGCTTAAAACAATGAAAACGGTATCGGATATGTTTTATGACAGTGCTGAAAAAAAAATGATTTCACAAACCCAAGGACTTATTCGTGATTTTCGTGAAAAAGGAAGTATCAGTGATCAATCGTACAATACGATGCTGGGGAATTATAATGGTTTGGTAGATAGTTATAATTCTTTTTCAGATACTATTGCGAGTATGAATCTTTAAATTTTCCTGGAATAGATTTTTAAAAGAGCTCCTTTTACAAAAGGAGCTCTTTTTTTGTTCCTCTTTTTCCATTTCTTGCGTCTTCATTTCTTCTTCTGTACCATGCAAATACTTTTTCTTTATTCCTATGGCTCCCCCAAAAGATCTCATGGAAAAAATTGTACATCTTGCAAAAGGGCGTGGATTTGTTTTTCCAGGATCAGAAATTTATGGAGGACTTGCCAATACCTGGGATTATGGTCCATTGGGAGTCGAATTAAAAAATAATATTAAAAGAGCGTTTTGGGAGTATTTTGTACATGGGAGAGATGATATGGTAGGTCTTGATAGTGCCATATTGATGAATCCAAAAACATGGGAAGCGAGTGGTCATATTGCGGGTTTTTCCGATCCGCTTATGGATTGTAAATCGTGTAAAGCACGAGTACGTGCGGATAAATTGGTAGAAGAATTTGGAGAAGAACGTCCAGAAAATTGGTGTGGAGAAAAAACGCCATCGAAAGATATGCTGGCTTTTGTGGTAAAAAAAGGGATTCCGTGTCCCGAATGTAAAGCTTGTAATTGGACAGAACCAAAACAATTTAATCTCATGTTTAAGACACATCAAGGAGTAACCGAAGACTCTGGAACTGCGGTGTATTTACGTCCGGAAACCGCACAGGGTATTTTTGTGAATTTTAAAAATGTACTTCGGACTACTCGAAAAAAATTACCATTTGGAATAGCGCAAATTGGAAAAAGTTTCCGAAATGAGATTACTCCAGGAAATTTCACATGTCGAACTCGAGAATTTGAGCAGATGGAAATAGAGAATTTTTTTGATCCGGAAGAAAGTCCATGGGAAGAAATTTTTGAGGAATTTAAAATACAGTCTTTGTATTTTATCGAGAAAATTTTAGGAATTCGTTCGGAGCATTTACTCCTTCGAGATCATGCCAAAGACGAACTTTCTCATTATTCAAAAGGAACGACAGATATTGAGTATCATTTCCCATTTGGCTGGGGAGAACTTTGTGCCGCAGGTGCATACCGAACCGATTACGATCTTACACAACACCAAAAATTTTCGGGAGAAAGTATGGCGTATCAAAGTGATGAAGGAAAAAAATGTATCCCTCATGTTTTAGAACCTTCTTTTGGTGCCGATAGATTAGCGTTGGCAGTGCTGGTAGATGCCTACCATGAAGAAACTTTAGAAAATGGAGAAACACGTATTGTTCTAAAATTTGCTCCCAGAATAGCGCCTATTAAAGTGGCTATTTTACCTCTTATGAAAAAAGACGGCTTGGTAGAAAAAGCAGATGAAATTGCGAAGAGTTTAAAATTTTTAGGAAATATAGAGGTTGATATTTCTGGATCTATTGGGAAACGCTACCGACGACAAGATGAAGTAGGAACGCCACTGTGTATTACTATTGATTATGAAACGCTTACGGAGTCTTCGGTAACGGTGCGCAAGCGAGATAGTATGAAACAAAAACGTATTTTGTTGGAAGATTTGCCAATGTATCTCCATCGAAAAATTTATGGAGAAATAGTCGGAGAATAAGCGTCATTGAGAAAGAAGAGGATACTGATTCTGATTGTCATTCCGCGGAGGCAGAAATCCATGTAACGGAATGAAGTCTTTGTTTTGTTTGTTGTTCGAGCAGGTTTATAACCTGATTGTTTTGTTGAGTATTTTCCCTCAAAAAAACATTAGCCCCAAAAAACCTTTAAAATGGCTCTCTCTGGTTCCATACTCTCCCGAAAGGAGGTGTGGAACCGTCTTGTGGAACATGGATTCCCGCCTTCGCGGGAATGACAAAGCCTCAACGGGAATGACAAATATAGCGAGATGAGGATAATTTGCCGTACAGGGGAAGGGTTCGTCATCACGAGGAGGAGGTACTAGGTGTGCGTGATCCAGAAGAATGTGGATTGCTGTGGTATATCGTATGAGAGAAAAAGGAGTGAGGGGTAGAATAGAATTCGAGGAACGAGAAGCTACGATGGATTGCTTCGTTTCGTTTCACTGCAATCGCAATGACGGAACACTTTCCTCACTCGCTACTGAAGTGAAATACCCTCTCCGATCTCCCCAGCACAGGAAAAAAAGAATTACCGAAACCTTCTCTTTTTTTCCATTCTTTTTTCTTTCATTTTCTTGTAGAACCACAGATATTTATGGCATACTTCAGAAAATTTTTTATATTCTCTATGACGAATTCTATAATGACCAATTCTATATTTGAATCTAAACTTACTTTTGATGATATTTTAATGCTTCCTCAGTATTCATGCGTACTTCCTGCAGATACAGATGTTTCTACTCGTATTGTTCCGAATATAAAACTCAATATTCCTATTATTTCCGCCGCAATGGATACGGTAACCGAACACCAAATGGCTATTGAAATGGCGCTTTCTGGTGGAATTGGAATTATTCATAAAAATTTAACTCCCGATGAACAAGCCCAAGAAGTAGCACGTGTAAAACGGTTTGAAAATGGATTTATTAAAGATCCGTTTGTAGTTTCTCCTGATAATACCATTCAAGAAATTTATGAAATTCGGAAAAGTAAAGGATATAAAGCCATTCCTGTAACCGAAAACGGAGATCCTCATGGAAAACTTTTAGGACTCATTACCGCGAACGATTATTTCATTTCTCGTCATGCCGAATATCCGGTTTCTCATCGTATGACACCCGTAGATAGGCTTTTTACTGCGGATGAAGGAATTAATCTAGAAACAGCGTATGAACTTTTAGAAGAATCAAAACATTCAAAATTGATTGTGGTTTCTAAATCTGGAAATTTGGTTGCCATGGTAACGCGAAGAGATATTGAACGAAAACAAGATTTCCCAAATGCCGTACTCGATACAGAAGGACGATTATTATGCGGTGGAGCTATTGGTCCTGGAAAAAATATGGAAGAACGACTGTTTAAATTAGTTTCTGCAGGAGTTGATTTATTAGTGGTAGATACCGCACATGGGCATTCACAGGGGGTTTTTGATACAGCAAAATTTGCAAAAGAAAAATATCCACACATTGGAGTTATTGCGGGAAATATTGCGACTCCAGACGCGGCTGAGTTTTTAAAAAAAGCCGGAGTAGACGGTGTAAAAGTAGGAATTGGTCCAGGATCTATTTGTACTACCAGAGTTATTACGGGGATTGGGGTTCCACAATTTTCTGCTATTTATGATACGGCAAAAAAAGCAAAAGAATTAGGGCTTTCGGTTATTGCCGACGGAGGAGTAAAATATTCGGGTGACTTGGCAAAAGCATTAGCCGGCGGTGCCAATGCCGTTATGATTGGTTCATTATTAGCAGGAACATTAGAAAGTCCGGGTGAAATGGTATATTCAGGAGGAAGAACGTATAAAAGTTATAGAGGAATGGGATCACTGGGGGCTATGAAACAAGGAGGAAAAGAACGATACCAACAAGCGGATATTGAAGATAATGAAAAATTTGTTCCCGAAGGTGTAGAAGGACGTGTTTTATTTAAAGGTTCCGTCCGATCAGAGTTGTACCAGTTAGTAGGAGGACTAAAATCATCATTGGGATACCAGGGATGCAAAAACTTACAAGAACTTCACGAACGGGCAAAATTTATTCGTATTACTTCCGCTTCCCTGCGTGAAAATCATCCGCATGATGTGACGATTACGCAAGAATCGCCAAATTACAGAGCAGAACGAGAAGGATAGGACAATACAAAAACAACCAATTACAATTTTTTTAAACAAACTTTTTTATATTTTTATGACAAACACCAATCTTCAGAGTTATACAAACTTGTACGCGTTACAAAAAACGGTGAGGTTTGAGCTGAAACCGAGTGAAGAAACTTTTAAAAAACTCAATGAAGAGAAATTTTTTGAGAGTCCTCATTTTCAATCAAAAGTTTTTATCAAAAATAAAATTGGTCAATTAGAAGTAGAAAAGAAAGAAAATAATTATCAGTTTTGCATAAATTTTGATGAGCTCAAAAAACTTATTCAAAAATGTGATGAAAAATTTGAGAAAGTAAAAAATATAAAAACCTATTTAGAAGCAAATCCAAAGATTCTTTGGTCTGTATGGATCGATCCTGAAAAAATAAAAATTATAGATAAAGATCTAAAATATAAACTCCAAGAAAAGAAAATTTGGAAAAAAGGAAATCTCTTTACTCTTGACGATATAGATGCTTTTTTTGAAAAAGTCAGAAGTACTAAAGTAGCTGGAAAATTTACAACTCAAGTTTTAGAAAAAATTTCATATTTACTTCATCAATACGAAATAAGAAAAAAACAAATTTTATTAGATGATAATTTACAAGATATTTCATTTCTCAAAAAAAGAGAAATTGTTGCAAGATTAAGAAATTTTTTGGGTATGTTTTTGAACATTGAAAGAGTTTTGTCTCTTTTTGTTCCTGAATACACAACAGAAAAAGCAAAATTTGATACTTATTTAAAAGCTATTTTTGATGAATATAAAAAAGATCTGCAAAACATAATTCAAGAAATTGAGACCCTTTTTAAGGAGTCCGATTTATATTTACATAACAATATTCAAAGAAGATTTTCACTCAATATTAGAGCTATAAACCCAAATCTAGAAAGTACAGACAAAACAGAAAATCAGAAAATTACGGAAGAAGCTATTCTAGAAAAAATTGGGAAATTGGAAGATAAAATATTGGAACTGAAAAAAGAAAAAGCAGAGTTAAGTGGCTCAAGTAAGAGCAGTAAAAATACAGAAATACAAAAGAAATCATCAGAACTCAAGATCAACCCGAGCTTCAAAAACTGGCACAGTATTATCTCGATTTCTTTCAAAACACCCTGGACACTTATCAGCATCACTATAACTGTGATTTGTTAACCGCTTTTAAAAA
>CAIRYL010000083.1 GCA_903882825.1 uncultured Candidatus Peregrinibacteria bacterium
AAAAAACAGTAAAATAAAAAACATCTCTTTTGGTACTGTTATCCAAAAAAGAATATTCAAACGTAACGTAGGTATCCACCCAAATTTCATCACTTTATTGCCTGTGTTATAAAAGACCAAACGTGTTCAATGAGGCATAAACCCCAATATATTTGTTATTTTCCACCTCTTTACAATACCCCTCTTTTTTCAGAATTCCCGCGAATACTACCGAAACACAAGGCTATCTGTCAAATTTTTTATTCTTCCTTTTTCAATTTTCATATTCATTTTCTAAAATGCATATAAAAAAATACTTGTGCGCATACTGAAACGGAATGGAATGAAAAAGTGTTTCACTTTTTTGAAAAAAAATTATTTTTCCTCTTTCCCTCCATTAGAAAACCAAAAACTACGAATATGATTTTTATTTTGCCAAAAAATTTCATCACGGGCAGACGAATAATAATATGGGCTTTTCTCATCTCTCTCAGAAATCTCTTGAATACCATCGCCAGAATTTCGGAGTGCAAAAATAGATTTTTTTGTAACCACCACCAAAATATCTCTCCCGGAAAGCGGAATAATGGTTTCTATTGGTTCGTCAAAAGAAGCGAGGAGTTTCCTTTTTTCTTCCGCTTGCGTATCGAGCTCAAATACTTGTCCTGCAACAAAGGTATAACTTTTTTTATAAAAAGAAAGTGTGTCCGTTAATGTATTTAAAAATTCAGAATTCATTCGGAATGCTTCATCGAAAAGTGCATCAGTCATTTTTTTTGTATTCACCGCTTCTGCAGGAGCTTCATACACAGCTTGTCCATATTGAGAGAAATTAATACCCCAAAACATTTTTGATACTTCATCATACGATAAAAATCCACGTCCTTTTGGATCCCACTGCACTACCTCTAAACTCCCCCAATCTTTATTCGCAATTTTAGAAACTCTTGACCATAGGTACACATTATCACGACGAACAATTTTCTCTCCCACTGTAAAAGCAAAACAAGCAGGGACATATCCGCTCGCCTCCAGACAACCAAAATAATCACCAAATTCCACATTTCCCATTCTTTCAAAAGGAGTAATCGCTAAATATTTTTCATTTATAGAAAAAATTGCTTTTTGTGAGGCAGAAATAGTAATAACCCCTGTAGAAAGGATTTTCCCAGATGAAAAATCATAGCGTTGACCAAAAAGATATAAAAAAACAACAGTGAGTCCCGTTAAGAAAAGAGTAGTCCAAAGAAAAACACCAAAAGCCGAAGAAGGGTGACTGTGCAAAGAAGATCTCATAATTCCATCGGCAAAATATCTGTCCCCTGAGCATTGTCACGAACTATAAATCCTTTTTGGAGTATCATATCTCGGATTACATCTGATTCAGACCATTGTTTTTGAGCCCTTGCAATTTCTCGATTTTTTACCAATAACAAAACATCTTCGGGAATGTTTTTTTCAAGAGGAAAAAAAGAAACTCCAAAAAGAGATTCTAGCCATTGAATAATTTGAAAGGTCGAAGATGTCAAAAGTGACACATCAGAGGAAAGCTGAGAAAGATATTCAAATACAGAAGCAATAGCAATAGGAGCTTGAAGATCATCTTGCATTGCCTTTGTAATACTCAAAATAAAAGAATCTTCGTGTGTATTTTTTGGGGAAATACCATCTTGAAGCACAGAAACAAGGGATATTTTTATATTTCTTGAAAAATTACGGATTTTCTGAAGAGTATTTTTTGCACCTTCTAGGGCTTCAAAAGAGAGGTTGAGCTTTGTTCGATAATGATTCGTAACGAGAAAAAAACGAATAACGTCTGATGAAAATCCTTTTTTTTCGAGATCAGAAAGCGTATAAAAATTTCCAAGTGATTTACTCATTTTTTGTCCTTCCACAAAAAGATGCTCATTATGAACCCAATACACGTTTGGGTCATTTCCATAACCAGCAGTACTCTGTGCAATTTCATCTTCATGATGAGGAAAACAGAGATCAACTCCACCAGAATGTATGTCAAAAGGAATTCCAAATGCTTCTTTTTCCATGGCGGAACATTCTAGATGCCAACCAGGACGACCAGGAAGAGAGATTGTCCGATTTTCAGAAATTGAAAATTCATAATCCCAAAAAGGCTCTCCTTCTTTTTTCGCTTTCCATAATACAAAATCAGAAGCATTCTCTTTTTCATATTCATCTGCCTGAATTCGTACTGTTTTTTGTTGTTCGCCAAAATGGACATCTGCCAATTGTCCATATAAATAAAATTTTGAATATTTTTGAACATCAAAATATACTGACCCCTCTTTTTCGTATGCAAAGCCATTATTATAAATTTTTTGCACCAATGCTTGCATTTCCAAAATGGAATCAGTGGCGCGTGGAGTTTGAAAAAAATCAGTTTTGGAAATATTTAATTTTTGAAGCGTCTCAAAGAACAGAAGAGTATATTTTTCTGTAAATTTTTTAAGAGCCTCCAATGGTAAAATATCAGGAAATTGAAGACGAGAATCACGAATAGTTTTATCATCAACATCCGTGATATTCATAACCCATCGCACGGTATATTTTTCACCATATTGAAGCCATCTGCGAAGAGTATCCGCAAAAAGGAATGAACGAATATTTCCAATATGTACTTCGTTATACACCGTGGGTCCGCACGAATAAAAATGAACAATCTTCTTTTGAAGTGGTACAAATGGTAATAAAGCCCGATGGCGGGAATCCCACAAATGGAGCATTTCTTGAACAAATAAATTTTATCAATGCTATTGTTACAGAACATCACTTGTTTTTCCAATAAAAAGGAAATAGCATAAAAATGCATCTCAGAAGCGAGGAGAGTAAGGATTAAAAAAACTTTTCATATGAATTCATTGCAAAAAAAAATACTTCTTATTGGCTCTGGACCGCTCCCTGATACAGAAAATGGTATTCGTAGCGCTGGAGGACTCAGAACAGAACAATTTTTATCTCCATTACAAAATAAAGGATACGATATTTTTACAGTACTCATTTTTTCAGAAATGATTTCTGTAAAAAAAGAAAAAAATCTATTGGAAGTTTCACGACAAGATAGTTCTCTTTTAAGACATATAAGACAAGTTGTCGCCAGTTTTTCGCCAGATGTATGTATTGGGATTAATACATTCCCTTGTTTTATAGCATCAAAAGTACTGCCCAAAAACATTCCATTTTGGGCAGATTTAAATGGCTGGATAATGGCGGAAGCACAAATAAGAGCACAAGAAATACAAGAAAATTCATTTCTTCCAAATGCCTGGCTTCAGGAAAAAACAATACTTTTCAGAGCTGATAGAATTTCGACAGTGTCGAATGCTCAACGATTGGTAACAATTGGAGAGCTCGCCACTATTGGTCGTATAAGAAAAGAAAATGTAGGCTATCCATTGGTAATAAGCATACCAAATGCTACAAAAAATTTTACTCTTGATAAACTCAAAAAAGAGCCAGAAGGCGATTATAATATCGATTTTTATAATATTGAAAGTCAAAAAAAAGAAATTCCACCAATGGCAACCGTCATTTCGTTTATTGGTGGATATAATAATTGGGTAGACGAAAAAACGCTTTTTGAAGCCTTGGAAAAAGCAATGGAAAAAGACGAAAATATTATATTTCTTTCTACGGGTGGGAATATTGACAAAATAGCCAATGGGGTTTTTGATCGTTTTCGATCTCGAATAAAAGAATCAAAATACAAAAATCGTTTTTTATTTTCAGGATGGATAAAAACACAGGATATAGTAAAAGTATATAAAAGAAGCAATATTGGAATTAGTACAGATATTTTTTGTATAGAAACAGAAACTGGAGCAAGAAATCGTATAAATGAGATGATGAAATTTGGGATCCCTGTTATTACTACTGCAGGAAGTGAAATAGCGGAAATAGTACGAAAAGAAAAATGTGGAGAAGTGGCAAAAAGTGGCAATAGTGACGAATTATCAGAAAAAATTCTTATACTTTCAGAAAATAAAAATCTTCAAATACAATATGGAGAAAATGGGAAACGTGTTATAAAAGAGTTTTTTCATGAAGATATTCTTTGTGAACCAGTAGAAAACTTTATAAAAAATGTACAGAGTGCCCCTGACAAAGGATTGAAACCAATTCAAATGAACGGGGGAATATTTTCATTTTTTATTGGAGCTCTATCCTATATCAAAAGAAATGGTATATATTTAGGATATAAAAAGTTTTGCCAATACTTTTCGTAGAAAAATAGAAGGGTTTTCTCTCTTTTGAATTCAAATATATCCTGAGAAAAATTCATTTTATACATACTGTGCTATGAAAAAAAAAATAATTCTGTTTGGTGCCACTGGAAGTATAGGAACTCAAACATTAGAAATTTTAGAAGCATTTCCTGAGAATTTTGAAATTGTAGGTATATCAGGAGGGAAACAATGGGAAAAACTATTGGACATTGCTAACAAATGGAATGTTCCTTTTGTCTGTTGTGACCAAATAGACACAGAAAAGTTTTCAAAAAAAGAAAAAAGAAGAACCTTTCTTTCTGGAAATACAGGAATTTCCTTACTCGCAAAGCAAAAAGCAGATGTGTATATAAATGCCATCAGCGGGATTGCTGGATTACAAGCAACTGAAGAAATTATAAAACATCGTCATATACATTTTTGTCTGGCGAACAAAGAATCTTTAGTTATGAAGGGCATGAGTGTAATGAAAATTATTAAAAAAAATAATATTCAACTTTTACCAATAGATTCTGAACATTCTTCCATGGCTTCGCTTTTAGACAAAGTAGACAAAAAAAGAATTAAAAAAATATGGCTTACTGCTTCAGGCGGACCATTCCGAGAAAAGGAAAAGTATCCCCTTTCTTCTTTTGCAACTCTGACTGCTAAAGAAGCCCTTATTCACCCAACTTGGAAAATGGGTAGAAAAATAAGTATCGATTCGGCAACTCTTATGAATAAGGCATTTGAACTTATTGAGGCGGTAAGACTTTTTCATCTCCCTGCAGAAATTTTTGAGGTAGTGGTTCATCCTCAAAGTATTATTCACAGTGCTATAGAAACCATTGATGGGAATATTCTTATGGAAGCGTCATCTCCTGATATGAAACTTCCAATAGCCAGGGCTCTTTTTAAAAGTATTCAAATGGAAGTTCCGAAAGAATTTTCAATTTTGCCATTTTCGCCGTATGGGAAAAATTTAACATTTGAAGCCGTGGATGAAGAAAGGTTCCCCTCTTTAAAATTTGCTCGAAAAGTAATAAAAAAAGGTGAAAAAGCATGCGAAGAGATGCTTCAAAAAAATGATGAGCTTGTAGAAAAATTTTTACGAGGAGATATTTTTTTTGGAGATATTTTTAAAGGACTTCAATCTTGAAAAAGATTTATTGATACACCTTTTAAAATATGATATTTTAAAATAGAAAGTTAAAAAAATATTTCATGAATTATTTTTTACACAATTCAGCCTGTTGTTTTCCCTTTATAAAATTGTTGAGGGAGTGCTGTTGTTGCTAAAAAAATATTTTTTTGTTCCATTTCCTCAAAAGATACTTAAAAAAAGTCATTGAGGTTTTTTTATTTTTCACTTCTTTTCTTATGAAATTTTTTCAAAACCCTTACACCATAGGGAACACACCGCTTGAACATTTACTAGTTTTTGCTCCAACAAAAAATCTTTTTGCAAAAATAGAGTCACGAAATCCTCTCGGAAGCGTAAAAGATAGAGCCGCAATGGGAATGATTTTAAGAGGAGAAAAATTAGGGCTTTTAACCCCAGGTGATACTCTTATAGAAGCCACATCAGGAAATACAGGGATTGGACTCGCATGGATTGCAAAAAAACGAGGATATACATTAATAGTTACTATGCCAGAAACCATGAGTGAAGAACGTAAACGAGTTTTAAAATTTTTAGGAGTAGAAATTATTCTCACAGAAGGATCAAAAGGAATGAAGGGAGCAGTAGCAAAAGCAAAAGAAATTTCGGAAGAAAGAGGCTTATATCTTCCAAATCAATTTGAAAATCCCGGGAATCCAGATTTTCATTATCGCACTACCGGACCAGAAATATGGAAGCAAAGTGGTGGAAAAGTGGATATGATTGTTTTTGGATGTGGCACAGGAGGAAGTATTATGGGTGTTGGAAAATTTTTACGAGAAAAAAATCCAAAACTTCAAATTATCGCGGTAGAACCACAAGAATCACCAGTATTATCAAAAGGACCAGAAAGTGCAGGACCGCATGGGATAGCAGGTATTGGACCAGGATTTATCCCAAAAATTGTTGATTTGAATATGTTTCATGAAATTGAAACCGTGCATTCCCAAGAAGCAAGAGAAACTGCCAGAGAAATAGCAGAAAAAGAAGGACTTTTTATTGGTATTTCTGGAGGCGCATCTGCCTTTGTAGCACGTAAAAAAGCAATGCAAAATCCTGAAAAAATAGTAGTAACTCTTTTCCCAGATACTGCTGAAAGATATTGCTCAACTCCACTTTTTACAGAAATTTTATAATATGGAAAACCTCTGGGCATCTATTTTTATTGGTATTTCACTCGCAATGGACGCATTGAGCGTTTCAATCAGTACGGGTGCTCAGGGGAAAATTCATCCTTTTTCTCGTGGTTTTATAATCGCCAGTGTTTTTGGTGTTTTTCAATGGGCAATGACCATTATAGGTGGAAGTAGTGGGAATATTATTCCAGATACTTTTTTAGTATGGGGTCGCGTTATTGCGGGATTGCTCGTATTGTTTGTAGGAGTGAAGATGATAATAGAATATTTTAAAGATGAAGAAAAAAACACTTCATTTTCTTTTGGCTGGGTTTTTATAACCGGTATCGCCACGAGCATTGATGCACTAGGGATTGGAATAAGCTTTGCATTTTTACAGCAACCATTTTTAATACCTGCTCTTATTATCGGAATTATAACATTTATTTTTTGTTTTTTTGGATATTTTCTTGGGAAATTTCTACAAAAAATAATAGGGAAAAAAGCAGAATTTATAGGAGGTATAATCCTTATTTTCATAGGCTTGAATTTTATTATTTCATATTAAAAAAAAGAGCAGTAGAAGAGCTACAGAAACTAATTTTTAAAAAAATTAAAAACCAAGTGCTGTAAGTCTTCTTACTTCCTCTTTTGCTTCTTCATCGTAAGGAGACAGATCAAGGATTTTTTCATATATTTTTTTTGCTTCTATAAAGCGTTTTGCTTCACGATATGTATCACCCAAAAGATACAAAAACTCAATATTTCGAGGATCTAAACGCAGACATTGCTGAAAAGCGTCAATCGCTTTCTCATAATTTTTAACAGCAAAATACACTTGCCCTATATTCGTGTACCGTACAGGAGAATTTGGATCAATATTCACCGCCTCTTCATAATGATAAATAGCAGACTCAAAGTTTTTTTGTTTAAAAAATGTGAGTCCAAGATTGGTATGAAAAGTAGGATTTTGAGGATTCCCTTCTAAAAGACGAAGATAGAGCATTTCCGCTTTCCCATATACTTTTGTTTGGAGATACAAAAGTGCTAATTTTTCGAGCGCTGGAATATAGTTCCCATCCCAAGAAAGTATTTGAATAAAAAGTCTTTCTGCTTCCGGAAATTCTTTTCTCGCAAAAAAGAGATCTGCTCTTTTCAGAAGAGCAGAAATTTCTTGATGTGAAATTTCTTCGTCCGTTAATTCTGGAGGAGCTTCTTGTAATTCTTCTTCTTCTTTTAAATCGATCAAATCGAACAAAGAATTTTCTAATGAAGGATTCTCAACTAATTGGTCATCAATACTTTTTAACTCTTCATCTTCGACAGATGTCTCTAAATTTAACACTAAAGAATCAGGGGAATCCTCTATAGAATCTGAAGGCACGAGAGAATCTTCTTTTTTATCAATAAGATTCGGAACATTCTCTTTTTCTTCTAATTCAGGAGATATAAATTCTTCTTTCTCTCGTTTTGCATTCTCAAGTGCCAACTTGAGTGCTGTTTTTTGTGACTGTTTTTCGTTTAAAAAACGAATAAAAAATAATGATATAATCCCAAATATGGAAGAGAAAAATATAGCGAAAAAAAGAGGGAGATAATCACCTATCATAGCTGTACGATAAATCGATCAAAAAATATAGCGCTGTCTTCTGGACCAGGAGATGCTTCTGGATGAAATTGTACCGAATATGCAGGAAGAGAAATATGTCGAATTCCTTCGCACGTTCCATCATTTAAATTTTCCCAAAGAACTTTCCATCCTTCGGGAAGAGTAGAATAATCAACCATATATCCATGATTTTGACTTGTAATAACACATTCTCCCGTCTCAGTATTTCGACATGGTTGATTTACTCCACGATGCCCGTACTTCATTTTTTTCGTTTTTCCACCAACCGCCAGTGCCAAAATTTGATTCCCCAAACAAATGCCCCAAAAAGGAATTTTTTGGTCTAATGCATATTGAACACTTTTACTCACCACTGGTGCCACCACTTCTGGGTCTCCAGGTCCATTTGAAAAGAAAACCCCATCAATTTTTTCAGAAATGAGAGAAAGGTCGCTATTCCAAGGGAGACGAATAACCTCAATATTTCGAGATAAAAATTCACGAATAATGTTATTTTTTACACCAAAATCAAACATTGCAATTCTCTTTTTTTGATGAGGCGGAGTATATATTATTTTTTCAGAAGTAGACACTTCTGCCACAAGATTGACAGTATTGGGATCGGTAATATCTTTAAAATCTCGAACGGGAGAATCATCTGGTAAAATTTGTCCGAGCATTGATCCATTATTCCGAAGATGTTGGGTAAGGGCTCTGGTATCTATACCAGTAATTCCTACAATATTTTTTTCAGTAAGCCAAGCATCAAAACTTTTTTGACCACGAAAATGAGAAAAACTTTCAGAACACTCATTTACAACAACTCCACGAACAGAAATATAATCGCTTTCAAAATATTTTAAAATACCATAATCATCACGTTCTTCCGACATTACTCCGTAATTCCCAATCATCGGATATGTAAACACCAAAACTTGTCCTTGAAAACTGGGATCCGTCAAAGATTGTTCATATCCTGCCATAGCAGTACTAAATACGACCTCTCCATCTGTTACACCATTTGCGCCAAAAAGCTCCCCCTTCCATACTGTCCCATCTGTGAGTACTAATTTCCCAGGAATCATACGTATATTACAAGAAATATCGGAAGCAATGTTGCCGTAATAAAGAATTGGATGCAAGAGAAAGCCCATCTCTTTCTCAATAAATGACCTACTCCACTTCAAATCGTAAAAATTCTTTTTCCCCATAGTATCCCCAATTTTTATGAGTAATAACAGGTTCTGCCGTAATTTCTCCAGCAATTTGCGCTTCAACTCCTTGATCTTTTAAAAGTACCACGACTTTTTCTGCATCTTGAGGAGATACCACCAACAACATTCCATTCCCGCCATTCCATACTTTGTATAGTTCTTCATCCGATACATTTCCCAATTTTTGGAGCTCTTTCATTATTTGTGGCATATCAAAAATATTCGGCAAATACGCACCCAGATGTTTTTTTTTCAGAATGCGAGAAAAATTTCCGGCTATTCCTCCTCCTGTAATATGCGCAATGCCTTTTATATTCACCTTTGCTGGCATTTTATACCGTCCAAGAATGGAAAGGATTGGAGAGTGATAAATTTTTGCAGGAGTCAAGAGTACCGATCCCCAGGTTTTTTCTGGTGCGAATGGGCATGAGTCCGAAAATAAAATCCCATTTTCTTTTATAATATGACGCACCAGGGAAAATCCATTTGCCCGAAATCCCTCTTCTTTTAAAGAAATAACCGTGTCTCCTGGAAGAATATTTTCGCCGGTTATATATTTTTCTTTTTCTACAATTCCAATAGCAGTAGAGTTCCAAATAGTTTTAGAGAGTGTATTTCCAAGTTCTGCAATTTCTCCACCAGGAATAACCACTTTTTCACGAATACAAGCGCTGGAAAGAGATTCCATCAGAGCACGAATTTCTTCTGCACGAACACGATTCGTGTCGACCGTATTGGTAATCGCTATCACTTCTGCTCCTACGCAAATCGCGTCATCCACCGTCATCGCCAATAAATCATCTCCCAGACCTTCAAAATTTTTCGTTTCGAGGGCAATATCTATTTTTGTTCCGACTCCATCACAATTCATGACCATTAAAAATTCTCCAAAATCCAAAGCACCAGCGAATCCGCCTTCAAGCGCCAATGGTTCTCCCATCATACCACTTCGAGATGCAAATGTTTTTAAAGCACACTGATATGCAATTCGAGAGGCTTCATCACCCGCGCAAATATCTACTCCTGCTTCTTGATAGGTGGTCATACAAATGACAAAAATAAATTATTTTAAGAAAAAGAGAGAAGTTCATGACTCATCTCTTTTTTGACGTGCTGAAGATATAATAGAGAAGAATTTCACCTCCAGAAGGACGAGAAAGAAATATGAAAACTTACGAAAATGATCCAAATTATTCATCTTCTGATTCTTCATATGCCTCTTCATGCTCTTCACTTCTTTTTTCATAAATGCTCCGAATGCCTTTAGTAAAGGTCCAGATACTTCATGTTTTTTCAAAATCTTTTCCTCTCCAGTCTCTCGAAAGGCTAATACCTCCAAAAGTCCTGCCGATTCACATTTTGAACAAAAATAAAGAGAAACTTGAATGTTATTTTCCGCAAAAGATCCTTTTTCAATTTTCGATAATGCTGATGCATCTAATGTTTTTACAGCATCCATTACTTTTTTTTCATCTTTTAAAGAAAATGCCACGAGGTAAATATCCAATGAATTTTTACAAGCGATACATTTTTCACCAAAAAATGACCATATTATTATTCCTATTCCTATAAGAAACAGTCCGTAACCAATAATATCGAGAGGCAGTGGGATTGGACCAATTCGAAGACCATAAGAAGTAAATAATTCAATACTCACAGAAACAACGCCTATCCCGGCAGTAATAAGTCCAGAGAGAAAAATACTCGGATCCAAACCTTTCACAATTTTTTGTTGATTTTCCATAAAAAGATAAAAAATAACAAAGAAACCTTATTCAATACACTTCAAGAATGTCAAATAAATTCAAAAATAATTTTAATTTTTTGTTGTTCATTATTTTTTTTATTATAATTTTTAAAAAGAGTGACTCTGTAATTTATTACTTGTTTTTCTTTAAGTTCTTCCATATATTTATTGCCAATGGATTTTCTTTCACCATTAAAACAACGGCTCGAATCATTCCGAAAAGCATTAGAAAACCCTAAAGCACTCTCATTACAGACGCTCGAAACTTTTCGTGCACGTATTTTAGAAGAAACCGAGTTGGTTCTTAAAAAATTTGACGCAAAAAAAGAACTCATTCGAATCGCCATCGCTCAAAAATCAGAATTTTTACATTTTCGAGAAGGAATTTTTTCTATGCTTTTCCCGCTGAAAATTCGTCTTCTTCTTTCTGCTCCTTTTATTTATGGGATGATTATTCCGAGTGTATTTTTACATATTTTTTTAGAAATATATCATCAGGTTTGTTTTCGGCTGTATGGTATCCCTTTGCTAAAGCAAAAAGAGTATTTTATTTTTGATAGACAACATTTACCGTATTTAAATGGTATTGAAAAAGCAAATTGCTGGTATTGTAGTTATTTTAATGGATTAATTGCCTACGCAAGAGCGATTGGAGCATGTACAGAACGATTTTGGTGCCCTATAAAAAATGCCGAACCTCGGAAAGACGCTCATCATCAATATGTTCATTTTGTGGAATACTTAGAAGGTGAAGAATATCGGAAAAAAAAGATAGAATTAAGAAAATTTGAGGAATCTTCAGTATCAGAAAAAGAAAATCAAGAAAAATAGCTTTTTTCCCTCTTCATAATTCGTTTTCCTGTATGCTTTTTGAAACAAGAAAAGGTTTCCTTTTTGTGTCTTTTTCTGTTACAATAGAGAGAAATTTTATAAAAATAAAAATTTATGGGTCGTGGTTTTTTTTTACTGGGATGGTTCATTTTCTTCTGTTTTTTTTCAGGAATATCAAATATATCTTTGGCAGATACTTCTCTTCCCTTGAACTGGGATAGATATATAAGCGCAAAGTCTGAAATTGCACGCCCAGGAGGAGAAACAGAAACAGAAATTATTAAAAATCTTTTTTGGAGAAACCTCCTTCCTATGTTTCGGTATCTTTCTATTGGAGTTTCTCTGGTATTTTTTGCAATTTATGCATCTCGACTCGTTATAAATTTTGGAGAAGAGGAAGAACTCACAAAACAAAGACAAAATCTTCTCTTTGGAGTTTTAGGATTTGCGCTTATCGGAATGGCAACCCATGTAGCGCTTATTTTTGATCCGACTGTTTCAAAAGGTGGATCAGGAAACATTGTAGATATTGCAAAAGTACAAACCGTTTCACAACAAATTATTAATTATTTAGAAATTGGGCTCGGAATGATAGCTCTCGTGGCGCTTCTGTACTCGGCTATACTGCTTATTACCGCCCGTGAAAATGAAGATCAAATTAAATCTGCAAAATCATATTTAAAATATTCGATTATTGGATTTGGAATAGTTGTTTTTGCTGACATTCTCGTAAATCGTATTTTCTATCCAAATTTAGGTTTTACAAATCCAGGAGATCCTCAAATTTCTGCGTTTATTGAAGAAGGAATGGGTGTTATTTCCTTTCTCTTCCAATTTTTGGCAGCTATTGTATTTATCGCTTTTATTGTTTCTGGATTTTATTTTCTTACAGCACTTGATAACGATGAGCAAAGACAAAAAGCCAAAAAAATACTTATTTGGAGCGCCGTGGGGGTTCTTCTTATTTTGGTGGCGTATCCTATTACACTTCTCTTTCTTCCTACAAAATGAAAGATTTCCTCAAGGAATATGGCATCATTATCGGGTCATTTCTGAGTGCTACGCTTTTTTTCATGAGTATCAATTCTTTTCATCTTTCTGCGAGTATTACATTACCATTTTCGCCAGAAAAAGCAGGAATTGAATTTTTAGGAGGACAAAATTTAGCAACGGAAGCTGGACATGATTCTGGTGTCTCACAAATAGGAGAAGTCACTTCTGCTGTTTTTTTACTTATTAAAAGTACAATGGGAATCATAGCCGTAGCATGGCTGGTATGGACAGGAGTGATGATGGTTTCCTCCGCAAATAAAGAAGATATGATCACAAAAGGAAGAAGAATGGCAACGTATACTATTTTAGGTCTCATGATTTTGCTCCTTATAGAGCCAATGGTGATGGACGTTTTTTATGGAGGACGTGATATTTCCATTGAAAATACTGGTATTAATGATCTACAAAATGCATATACCAATTTTAGTGTCGAAACACGAGCTCTTGTCTCTTGGATAGAGGCCATTCTTGTTTTTGTAGCGATGGCGTATCTTATTTTAGCAGGCATGACGATTGTTTTTGCTTTTGGAGAAGAAGATACACTTTCCTCTGGGAAAAAAATGATTCTTCCTATCTTCTTTGGTCTGTTGGTGATAGCCTTTAATGAAGTAATCGTCGATCAAATTATTTACCGAAGCGTCTATAATGGAAGTCGGGTATTGTTTGATGTCGGAGAAAATAATGCCAATATTTTTATTAAAGAACTGCTGGGATTGGTGCAATACTTTTTATTTTTTGTGGCAACCATTGCCTTTGCACTGTTAGTATACGGAGGATTTTTATATGTTATTTCATTTGGAGATGATGAGCGATCTGGGGTAGGGAAAAAAATATTTATAAATGCAACCATTGGACTCATTATTATTCTCATTTCTTTTACACTTACGTATTCCCTGGTAGGACTGAAGTTTTAATAAAAAAAAGCACCAATTTCTTGGTGCTTTTTTATTTTTAAAAAATAAAAGATCCTACGCTTTTCCAAGTGTTTTTTGACCTTTATTCCAGCCTACAGGACACAGTTCTCCGCTTTTTGCTGCAATAAGGGTTCGAAGTGTTTCGTCAACATTTCTTCCAATTGGAAGATTATTAATAGTAGCGTGATGAATAATCCCTTCAGGGTCAATAATAAATGTTCCACGAAGACTCATCCCATCTTCATGAAGAACATCATACGAAATAGAGATTTCTTTATCGAGATCGGAAACTAATGGAAAATGAATTTTTCCTAAATCTCCTTCTACCCACGCTTTATGTGAATATTCAGAGTCGACTGATACTCCAATAATTTGCGCTCCTTCTGCCTCAAATACTTTCGCTTTTTCAGAAAAATCTTTAATTTCTGTGGGGCATACAAAAGTAAAATCGAGAGGATAAAAGAAAAGTACTACCCATTTCCCTTTATTGAGATAGTCTTCGTACAAAGAAATTTTTTCAAATTTCCCATTGTGGTAGGCATTTGCCGTAAAATCTGGAGCTTCTCCAGAAACTCGAGCTACAATATATTCGTCCATAAAAATAGGGTTAAAGAACATTCCCGATTATATCAAATGGAGAATAATTCTCCAAAAAGAAAATATAAAAGTCACGATATCATTATTTTTATTTTGAAACAGTGATCGAAACAAGTCCTTCTTCCCACATAGCAGTAGCAACTATTTTCATATTTTTTGCAAAAATACTTTTTGGATTTTCCCCTTTTATCCACTGTAAATTTTTTTGTATACATTCTTTTTTTCGTACAATACCAAAATCTTCATCCATGCGGTTTCGTACTTCTTTCAAAAAGTCATCATCATCAGCATCATAAAGGGGATTACAGTCTTTTTGAAGATTGGGGGGTGGGCAATCGTCTGTAAAAGATGGAACAGTTTTAAGCGCTATTTTTTCAGCAATACGCTTTGAATATACCAAACCTTCCAGAAGTGAATTTGAAGCAAGCCTGTTTCGTCCATGCACGCCGGTATATGTACATTCTCCCGTCGCAAAAAGTCGAGGAATGGAAGTTTCTCCATCTGTATTTACCGAAATCCCTCCTCCAAAATAATGAGCAGCAGGAGCGATGGGTAATACATCTTTTTGAGGATGATATTCAAATTTTTCCAGAAGTGTTTCATAAATTTTTGGGAATTTTTTAGGAAAATCTTTTACATGTCGAACATCTAAAAAAACCGGTCCCTTTTTTCGTTCTTCAAAAATTGCTTTTGAAACCTGGTCTCTGGGAAGTAATTCGTCTACAAAGCGCTCTCCTGTACTATTGATAATAAAGGCACCTTCTCCTCTAAGTGCTTCGGAAAGTAAAAATTTAGGAGTCCCAGGAGCGTCTAAAGCCGTTGGATGAAATTGAATACGATAGAGATCTTTGGTGCATGCTCCTGCACGAATTGCCATTGCTATTCCGTCTCCAATGGCATTTAACGGAACTGTCGCCGTTGCAAAAAGTGCACATGCCCCTCCGGTGGCAATAATAGTAAAATCTGCACAAAAACATCTCTGCTCAGGTATAGTATTTGGAGTAAGATCTGTTGGTATTCCTATTACCCCTCGCACCTCTCCATTTTTCATTATCAAATCCGTGGCATAAAAATTTTCTACAACGGTAATATTTTTGTGTGCTAAAACTTTTTTAATCAGGTGCTCTGCAATACTTTTCCCCGTTTTATCCCCAACATTTAAAATTCTTGGAACGGCATGTCCTCCTTCTTTATGCCGTACAGAATGAAAATGGATTCCCCAATTTTCTAAATCTTGAAGAACTGTTGGTGCCGTATATACCAACATTTCTACCGCTTTTCTATCATTTTCATATCCACCTGCTTTCAGGGTATCTTCCATGTGAGATTCAAAAGAATCATGCATTTGGTCGGTTACAATAGCAATTCCACCTTGCGCCATAGGGGTAGACCCAGAAAGTAACTGATTTTTGGTAAGAATGAGCACTTTTCCAAACTCTGCAATACGAAGCGCTACCGTAAGACCCGCAATTCCAGATCCAATAACAAGGGTATGAAAAACCACAAAAAAGAATAAAAAATATTGATATATTCAGTATAAACGCAAGAGAAGCAGAAGAGAAATTCAAATGGACTAGGATTTTTTTCATAAAAAAGAGAAAATTCTCTTTTTTTAAAAAAAATGTAAAAATACAGAGGTCTTTTTTTTGAATATGGTACAGAAAAAAATTGGAATTTTTGGAGCATCCGGATTCACAGGATTAGAACTGATTCGAGTTCTTTCCGATCGTCATGATATTGAACTTTGTGTTCTTTCTTCTCGTTCTTTAGCGGGAACACCGGTATATGAAGCCTTTCCGGAAATAACACTTCGCAAAGATCTCGTATTCTGCAATACCTCTCCCCAAGAATGTGAAAAAATGAACCTTGATCTTGTTTTTTTAGCTTTAGAAAATGGAAAAGCAATGGAAATTGTTCCCTTTCTTTCTTGTAAAATTATTGATCTTTCAGCGGATTTTCGATTTATTGATCAAAAAAAATGGGAACGTGTGTATGAAATGATACATGCGTGCCCACAAAAAAAAGCTATATATGGACTTCCAGAACTTTTTTCCTCGACAATAGAAAATGCTTCATTGGTAGCAAATCCTGGATGTTTTGCGACTGCCTCTTTACTGGCAACCATTCCTTTTCAGCATGAAAAAAATATTGAACGGATTGTATATGATGGGAAAACTGGCATTTCAGGCGCTGGAAGAAAAAATACCGAAACCAATAACTATAATTTTCTATCCGATAATGTCATTCCGTATAAAATCACCAACCATCGCCATGAACCAGAAATTCAACAATTTTTTACACAGAATGGCAAAAATAATTTTCCCATTTCTTTTACGCCACATATCGTCCCCATGATGAGAGGAATGCTCGTGACCGCACATATTTTTTGGAAACCAGGAACCATACCCAGTCGTGAAGAAATAATTGAAAAATATGAAGATTTCTATAAAAATTTTCCACTTTTAGAAATTACAAAAAATACACTTCCCGAACCTCGACAAGTTCGAGGTACCAATAGATGCCGAATAGGAGGATTTGAAACCGATGAAAATGGGAGGCTCGTGATTGTTTCGGTCATTGATAACCTTGGAAAAGGGGCATCTTTACAGGCAATACAAAATATGGACTTAATGTTGAAAGAAAAAGGTCTGTAAAAAAACTTTAGGCAGGTGTAACTTTTTTGGTGTCTAAAAAGTGGGCAGGTGTGAGAAAATTGGTGTCTAAAAAGTGAGGTTTATATAGGATAGAACTGTATAAACTCTTATTTAATTTTTTAAAACAGAAAAAGAAGAGGTGGACGCGTATGAAAAACAAAGAGCACGGTATGAGGTTTAAGGCACTGAGCATACCAAAAATCTTCATCTGAAAAATTCCCAAGAGCAGAAAGAATATTCAGCTCTGAGGTATCAGTTTTCCATATCACCGCTTCGGTTCCACGAAATGTTTTTTGAAGTCCAAAAACCTCATTTTCCCCTGTTTCACAAATAGAAAATAGCGAAGGATGAAGAGATGGAGGGAGAAGAACCGGAGAAGAAAGCGTATGAGGAAAATACCATATCCCAGAAGAAGATTGCAGGAACAACGAACCACTAGAATTTGGACGAAGAGATTGAATATCACCTTCCCAAAGAATTTGTTTTTGGGCAGTGCGACTGGAAACAAAAAAGACTTGTTTGGAAGAAAATGCCCACACGCCTCTTCCTACTTCGTCACTGGCAACGCCAATAGGTTCAGGGAGTAAAAAATCAGTCATTTTTCGGTCATTCTGAAAAAGATTTGGTCCACTAAATTTAAAATTTTTAAGAGTAAATACCGTATTTTTTTCTGGAGGTGTATACACTAAAACAGGCGGAATATCGCCAAGGTATGGCAAAATTTCTGGAGTTTTTATGAGAGAAAATGTAAGAGGTTGAAGAGACTGAAAGGAAATTTCGGTATTTTGTACGCTGGTGGAGTATCCTTCTTTTTCTATTTGAACTTTTATTTTTTGGGGAGAAAGAGAAATTTTACACGGCAAAGTATCACATTTTTCTTCCCCCCAATCTTCAATTTTTACTAAAAAAGGAGGTTCTACTCCTTTAATTTCCAAAATTCCTTGGTACACAAATTTCTGAAAAAAAACACCCGCCAGAGCGAGGAGTATAAGCCCCACTGCAAGCCACAATTTTTGAGAAAAAGCAGACAAAGATATTTAAAAAAAGAGCTTTGAAACCGATTTCTCTTCCAAAATATTTTCAATAACGTGCGCTAATAATGGAGCCGTATCCACAATTTTTAATGCCGGATTTTTTTTCTGTTCGGCGAGAGGAATAGGAATAGAATTAGAGACGACGATTTCTGTAAAATTTGCTTCCTGAAGGCGATGATATGCGGGACCAGAAAAAATTGCATGTGTAGCGCACAAATATATTTCAGGATTGGCACCATTTTTAATGAGTGCTTTTTTTGCTGCGCAAACACTTCCTGCCGTATCAATCATATCATCCACAATAATACAGGTTTTTCCGGCTACATTTCCTACTACTTCTGTAATTTCAGCTACATTATGAGCTGGACGAGATTTATGAAGAATTGCCAAGTCCGTTCCCAATTCATCAGCAAATTTTTTCGCCATTTTTGCACCACCTGCATCAGGCGAAACCACCACCGTATCGGACATTTTTCGAGATGCAAAATACTCTACAAATGTTTTTCTCATACTTAAATTATCCACTGCAATATCAAAAAAACCTTGAGTTTGGTCTGAATGAAATTGAATAGTAACCATGTGCTGTGCACCACTGGTAACGAGTAAATCTGCCATGAGTTTTGCGGAAATAGTTTCCCGAGCATCATGAATTTTATCCTGCCGAGAATATCCAAAATGTGGCAAAATAACATGAACACTTCGAGCAAAACTTCGTTTTGCTGCGTCACACATTAAAAAAAGTTCTATAAAATCTTCATTGGTATACGCCGGACGAATAGTATGAATCAGAAAAACATCTTTCCCCCGCATGGTTTCATCAAACCGTACATAAATTTCCCCACACGAAAACTTTTTAATAGTTATGGGAGAAAGTTTTGCATTGAGATGTTGGACAATTCCTTGTGCCAGCTCTGGAAATCCACTTCCGGCAAAAAATCGAGCGTTTGAAAGTGTGTGAGACATAATGGAAAAAAATACAAACACAGTGTAGAAAAAAAACACAAAAAGACGCAACGCAAACTCATCTTTTAAAAAAATCAAGAACGACGAATGGTGTTCTTGATTTTTTTTAAAAGATAAAATGGAGAAATTTATTATTTTATGATGGGTTTGTTTATCCCCCTGCTCCCCCTGCTGGTTTTGCGTCTGCTGGTGCTGGTGCTGCTGGTGCTGGTGCTGCTGGTGCTGCTCCTCCTGCTGGTGCTGTTTTTTCTTTTGCCGGTGCTGATCGTAAATGTTCAAGTCCAATTTTTATTTCATCATCCCTCAGTCCTGCATCTTTTCCAGCAATTTTCGCTAGATATTCTAATTTATCTTCTGGAATTTGCGTATGAGAAATATGTAAATGTTCCGCAGTGGTATTAATTCTTGCTTCCTTGGTAATACCAGCATTACTTGTTGTAAGAGTATCCCACACTTCTTTTGCTTTCTCTATAGGTTTTTCTACCGCTTTTCGGAGTGCGTTTGCAGGATCTGCGGAAATTAATTCAACATTTCTGTCTCTATCATTCTCATTTCTTGGAATCCATTTTGTTTGTTCCTCATTTTGTTTACCTATAAAATTTGCCTTTAATGAACCTGGCATAGTGGTAGTAAGGGTATTTAAATCCATACTTTCGGTTTTGCCAGTAGCATCGGAGTGTACGGGGATAAAGTTGATATACATTGGAGAAGTCGCAATGAACTTTCCAATATCTTTCACAGTTGTGGAAATGCTTCCAATAACAGATCCGGCTAATTCGTTTGATTTTTGTCCAATTTCTACGCTACTCCACATAATCATAATTGCCATAATATACCAAAATAATTGGTGCACATTATGCACATTATTAATAAATTTTTCTCCTGGTGCAAAATCAATAATACTTCCACCTCCTCCCGCTTGAATATTATACACTTGTCCTGCATTAATAAGAATAAACCCCAGCACGAGGGGAATACCCATAGTGGCTGGTAAAAAAGCATTTTTTATAAATACTCCTATACCAAATACTTCGCCTGATGGATTTTGCACTCCAAATTCATTTTGAAACATCAGTAATCCCAAAAATGGAGACATCACAATATTCACCCATAAAATAACAACCCGTAAAATAAGCGCCACCAACATTGAAAAAAATATCACCAATACCAAAATCATAATTACGAGTCCGGCAATAGCATTAATAAATAAAGAGCTCCATTTTACTGTTTCCCCAGGAACAACCATTGGAAGTTTTTGAATTTGCATAATATTAAATGCAAAAAATTGCGCCACACTGCTGTCTTTAAATGCCTCTGCTTTAAAATCACCCCATGCCAGTACCACTGCTCCATAATCTATAATATTTTTCTCATCAAAGTTTTTAAACTTCTCTTGTGCAGATTTATTTTGTGCAATAGTTTTTTGAATATCATCTATTTCCGATTGAATTCCAGCTTTTGCCGTTTCTGCGGCACTTCCCAGCTCCTTTGTTTTCGCGTCGAGATTTGTTTGCAATTGAGTCGCTTCATTGGTGAGCGATGATTTAGAGTATTCGTCACCACTTTTTAGAGGATTCGCTTTTGTAAAACGCACTAAACCACCCACCACCATACATCCAGAACTGGGGACTCTTGTCTTCCCCGATTTTCCATCAGTAGTAGTGTACTGCTCCTCCTTTACTTCACAGGGTTTTATTTCGGCTTGTGGATAGGATTTTGCCACTTCCCCAGGAATACCGTATATCACACGAGATGCAACACTTCCCGCATCTAAAATAACTTTTGCCCCAAACCATGTAAAATTAATAACCACAATTGCCAGTACCAATTTTGGTAAAACAGTTTTTAAAGCGTAGCTTTCGCCTCCGGCACCTAGCGGTGCCACCACATTCATAAAGGCAACAAATACTAAAATAAAAATAAAAATATAGTTCATAATATCCCGAAATATCATCCATACCGCGTGTAAAAGATCGCTAATGGATGCATTGGTAGCGCCTTGTGCACCGGTAGAATACATATCTCCCATTACAAAACTATTTCCCATTACATCTCCTATCCAGGTCGCCATCAGCGCCAATATGGGTGTAAAAAAACTTAAAAGCAAAGAAGCAAGCTGTCCAATTGTTTTTTCGAGTGGACTGGTAGAATCAGGCTTACATCCTGCTTCCCATTCTTGTATTGTCTTTTTTTCTGCTTCCGTTGGACTACTCTCATTTACTGGCTTTGGTCTATTCGCACATTTAGATTCCTGTGTAGTGGAAGAGGTTGTGGAAGGGGTACTTGCTCCTGTTGTCGTTGTCTCAGCAAAAAGCGGAATTCCCACGGGCATACAGAATGCACTTATTATAAACGCGCACATTATAATTTTCCCTATGGTACCCGGAATAATTTTAAATACTGGAGACTTTTTTTGTATTCCTACAAAAGAAAGAAAAACAGAAACGAGCCGAGGAAAAAATGAAAAAATGTTCACAGTAGTATTTATGATAAAAGAGCCCCTGCACCAAAAACTCCACCCATTCCACCTGCTATCCACCATCCCAAACCGCTTTTGGCTTTTGACGCCAACGAAACTTTTACTTTTTGTTGTTTTTGCATTTTTGAAATTTGAGAAGCACGTTGTTTTCCCATCGCATCAAAAAATCCATTTTCCGTCAGTCCTTGTCGAATATTTTTTTCGAGTCCCATTCCCGGCTGTGGCAAAAGTTGATCTGACGTGCCAGAAGATTTTTTTTGAATAATATTGTGAAATGAAGCAGATGTAGATTTTGATTTTTGTTCTGCTTCGTACTGACGCTCTGAAACACGAGGTTTTATAATTTTGCTTTTCAGTTTTTCTGCAGTTTTTGGATTATTTCCCGAAAGATTACTCACGATATCAATTTGGTTTGCCAAAGAAAGGAGTAAAAAAGTCGCAATAATTTTTCTTTTTTGATCTTGCGAATATTCATCTTCATCTGGGACTTGCGTAAATTCCAACATTTGTGTTGGCAATACGTATGGCTTTATGCTCGTTTGCAATATTTTTATGTCCTCACTCGTAAAATCCTCAGAAGTATGAAGAGAGGGAAATGATGTGCCTATCAAATTTTGTGTATTATCCATTTGAAGAAGGGAAATAATATTGTTGTGCGTATTTGTGTAGGGTATGCAAACGAGGCAAAAGATCATCACTGTGTCCTCTTCTGCTCGCAATATCTTCTACTATTTCATAGCGTTTTTTATCCATTTTTTCAGGATTTTCATAAGATTTACCAGATAAAGAGTCGAGCATTTGTTTTCCCACTGGTGTTAATATTTTTTCCATTTCTGAAGATCGTAAATCGTCTATTGAAAGCGTGTTTATTTCTGGTTTGCCTTGATTTTTATGCTTTTCTCGTATTGATTTTAAAACGTCTTTTAAAGGATTATCACGAGCAGAAGGACCCCAAGTAATACCACGTTGTAAAAACAGATATTCCTCTTCATCTGCTAATATTTCCGCGGTTTGCATCATTCCAGACTCTCTTAAAATATGCACTGACATATCTTTTGGAAATTGATATTTATCCAGTCCACTTTTTAAAATTCCTGTATAAGATCCATACATTCCAGCACCCGATAGCCAAATAAGCTCATTTCCTAAAAAATTTTCTACAGGATTTTCGCTTCCAATAGCAACCATAGTATTGGCAATAAAGGAAAGCGCAGAAATACTCGCGACTCCTTCATAAATCATAAAATTTTGAAGATCTGCTCGTCCCACACGCGCCGATGAAGGAATATTTGTTGCATCCACATTATCAGCCCCAGGATGTTCTACCACATGCCAAGAAGGATTTCTTCCCAATGTATTTTTCATTTCTTGAGAGAATAATTCTTTATCTGGAATTTTTGTAAATGCTTCTTGAGCAATTTTCTGGCACGCAATTTGGAATAATTCGTGATCATTATCTTTATAAAACAGGTACCAATTGGGATTCTTTTTCTTTTTTTCACGATCAAACTTTTTCTCAAATGTTTTTTTCGTTTTAGTCATATCGGGGTGCTCTTCACCGGTCATATCGTAGAGCACTTCTTTTTCTGCAGAAGAAAGATCTTCGTATTGTTTTTCACCCTTTGCAAAGGCCACCACACCCGCAAAATGTTCCCCCTGTGAACGAACCAACTTCTCATCTTTTATTTCTTGTACTTTTACCGAAATACACGACTCTGCACTTTCGAGTCCTGTAATATTTTTTATAGATTCATTTGCTGTACTCGATTGAGAGGATTCAAGATCTGGATTTTTCAGAGGAATTGGGTCTTTTTTAACCGATTCCATAAAAGTATGAAATTGCGCTAAAGGTATAGTACCCATCCACAAAGATTGATCTTTCTGCACAATATTTTCAAGATCGGAAATACTGGCAGGAGAGATAACCGTTATAACATTTAAGACATCTGGTTGATATTTTTTCCAAAGGTTTTTTACTTCTTCTTCCTGTTCGGTGCTAAGGGGTTGTCCGGGACTCACTATTCTTTGCAATTCTAAAAACTGAGGATCTTCTGCAAATTTTTTTCCAGACTCCATAAATGCTTTTTTTTGTTTTTCATCTGTTATTGAATTTAAAGCATTTTGAGCATATTTTTCGCGAAGCGCCATATATTGCAATATTATTCGGTCTTTTTCACCCTCTGGGACATTCCCCAATTCTGTTTTGTTCCATTGTGACTTTATCTTTTGTACTGCATCTGTAAGCATTTGGGCTTTTGCTTCTTTTATGGCATCTGTATCGGAAAATAAGTTTTCAAAAAAATTACTTTCTGGTGGTGTTTTCACTTTTCCTGCAAGTGCATCCCGTGCAGTTTGAGCTTGTGTTATTTCCCTCATTCTTGCTAATTTCTCTTGAATATCAGAAATATCTCCCTGTTCTGGAATGGGGTTTTGCGTTTCTGCCGAAGGAGAGGAATCAG
>CAIRYL010000084.1 GCA_903882825.1 uncultured Candidatus Peregrinibacteria bacterium
AGCCTATCTTCTAATGCTTTGATTTTAGTTATTTCTTTTCTTTGATTACGCTTTTCATCATGCTTATTTCTCTTTCTCTTTCTTTTTATTATAAAAAATTGATATATTTACGAAGTATTTTTTTATTTTTTTTATGGTGAATAAAAAGACAGTTTTTGGTGGGAGTTTTCTCATGCTTTTTTTACTCAGTGCCTGTGGACAAAATGCCACTATTGGATCATCTGTAAAAGATGGATCGTATGGAGTACAACAAAAATATACAGTAGAAGAAAATAGTTTTTATATTGATGTAAAAACCACATTAAAAGATGGGAAAATTGCCATGATGAATATTATTCCTGATCCAAACGGAAAGACCGCACAAAAATATGCCAGCGCTTTCCAAAAAGATATTCAATCTAAAATTATTGGAAAAACTATTGCTGAGGCAAAAAATATGGGATATGTGAGTGGTGCGTCTTCTACTTCTCAGGCATTTATAAAAGCTTTAGAGGCGATTGAAAAACAAGCTACAACCACCAGTGCACAATAATAGGCACGGATGATGTACCAAGAAATTCAGCAGGTATTGGGGACCACTGTGCGTATTGTGGTAAATACCAATAATGGTTCTGCCATACCTGCTATTACAAATGCTTTCACAGAAGCATTTCGGATAGATCAAACGTATTCTCGTTTTCTTTCTGGGAATTTTTTGAGCCAGATGAATGCCACGCTTGCACAATGGCAAACGGTAACTCCTGAATGTTTTGCGCTTTTATTGGTAGGGAAACAATTAGAAACTCTTACAAAAGGGGCTTTTTCATTAAGTGTGAAAACAGTGCTGGAAAGTTGGGGATATAATGATAAATATGAATTAGAAAAAGAATTTGGGAATGGTATTACCGGAATATTTGACCTCGGGGAAAATAATACTGTTTTTTTGCGAGCACCTGTAGAATTTGGAGCCATTGGAAAAGGATACGCGCTGGATGCCATGCAAAAAGTGTTACAAGATTTTGAAAATATTTTTATAAACGCAGGAGGAGATATATATGCCCGTGGGAAAAAAGAAAATGGAGAACCTTGGAAATGTTTTTTGGAACATCCGGAAGATGAAAACCAAGCAGTAGGTGAAATAGTGGTAGATGACTTTTTTTTAGCATCGAGTAGTCCTTTAAAACGCAGATGGAGAAACCGCCACCATTTGGTAGATGCCCGCACAAAAGAGCCTGCCAGTACTATGCTGGCGACGTACGTACACGAAAAAACAGGAATTTTGGCAGATGGATATTCTACTGCGCTTTTTGTGTTAGGGTTTGAAAACGCCCAAAAAATATGTATTTCTGAGCATTTACGGGCATTTTTGGTAGGAAAAAACCAAGACGCATTTATAAGTGATTATTTTTTAGGAAAAAAGTACTAATTTTTTTTGACAAACCCACAGCATTATTGTAAATTTCGAACCTTTTTTTAGGAAATATGCCAAACAATGAACTCTACGAATGCAAATCTATTCCACAAGCCGTAAAAAATGCTCAACTTCAGCTGAAATATGGATTTGGAAAAGGAAAACCAGAAGAACCCGGTTATGTACCAGATCATTTTTCAGCGATAAGGAATACTCAAATAAAACATTGGCAAGAGTATTTTTCAAGAAAAGGGATTTCTCTTTCCCCCACATGATCAAATCCTAATTCTCCTGAATAAAACGCCCCCGCTTTAAAAAAATCTCTTTTTACTTCTTTTGGAGGTGGTTTTCGAGAACTCCTTGTTTCGATTATATACTCCGGAAAATAAGAAAATATTGTTTTGAAGTTTGTTTTTTGCCTATACTTGTTTTTGCGTTTTTGCCCAAGTGGTGAAATGGTAAACACGCACGCTTCAGAAGCGTGTGCCACACTTTTTGGCTTGGAGGTTCAATTCCTCTCTTGGGCACCATGTTTTTTATTCAAATACTACTTCAAAATTATACATCCCCATTCCACAGGTTCCGTTTAAAGGTTCTCCTTTTTTTGGTGTTCCTATATCAATTATTTCTTCTCCCGTTTTAGAAAGTATTTTCTCAAAATGAACAGAAGGAATTACCAGAGAAGACGAACAATCATACGTTCCTTTTGTTTTTACTATGAGTTTGGTAGGAATACCTGCTTTTGCGGTAGAAATTTTTGGAGAATATCCACCCTTGGCTTCTACGGTAATGTACTGTACGCCTTCTTTTACGATTACATTTTTAGAAATGTCAGCAGTTCCAGATTCAGAAGAAGTGATATTTTTTGGTTTTTCTGGAGAAGAAGTGTCTACAAAAAGAATTCCAATGCCGATGAATAGTACGATAGAAATCGCAATATATGCTGTTTTGTTCATATTTTAGAGGTTTAAAAAAGGATGAATAATGCCAAGTGCCGAAAGTCCTGCCAAAAGAGAAAAAATCCCAAGTCCTAAAACTCCTATTCCTGCTGATTTAAAAAATAGGGGAGCAGAAGGGGAATGCGCAAAAGATGAAGATCCAAATGAAAGAAGCGCCAGCATTGGGAAAGTTCCCAACGCAAATGCAAACATAATGAAAAATCCAGACAAAAATGATCCACTCGCGAGTGCAGAAATTTGCAAAGACTGTGTAAATCCACACGGTAAAAAAAATGTTCCAAATCCCAGGAAAAGAGGCGTAAACGTTTCATGCTCCATTTTTCTAAAAAAATTAAAAATTCCGGAAGGAAGTGTTATTTTATTTTTTTTGAAAAATCCAAGTAACTGCAATCCGAGCATCATCATCACCACTGATGCCAATATCCCTAAAAGAGCAGTAAATGTAAAATTTATACCAATCGCATTCCCAATAGCACCTAAAACTCCGCCCAATATTCCAAAACTTACCAGTCTTCCAATATGAAATAACATAAATATTTTTTTATCATTTTTTGTGTTTTGTGCCGTTTTTGCAGATAAAGAAAGGACTAGTCCTCCTACTACCGCTAAACAACTCGAAACCGAGGCAATAAGTCCTATAAAAAAGCTGGTAAGAGGCGTAGTACTATTTTCTCCAATTCCAATATTTAAAATGCCAGATTTTTGCAGAACAAAAAATGCGAGTAAAAATGCGAGTCCAATAGGAATGGCTTTGTAAAGAGTGTCATCTGATTCTTCTGTGATTATTTTTTTTTCTACAGAAATACTGTACCCATCCTTTTGTATCGTATTTGTAATGAAAGAGGCTAACTCTTGAGGATTTTTTTTACTGTCCGTTTCAAACGAAAGCGTTTCGTGTGTAATATCTACTGTTGGGTTTTTTATAAAAGAGTGCGCTTGTACAGCATCTTCTACTAAAATTTTACAAGAGGCACAGTGTGTGCCCGCAATATGGAAAGTGTATTTTTTCATAATAAAATTATAATTTTTTTGTATGAATACGAAGCGAATTCAGAACCACAGAAACAGAAGACAGTGCCATAGCGAGTCCGGCAAAAATAGGATTTAAAATAATTCCCCAAACTGGATACAACAATCCTGAAGCAATGGGGATACCAATAACATTATAAATAAATGCCCAAAAGAGATTTTGTTTTACCGTTCTCATGGTGGTTTTGGAAAGATCAAGCGCTTGAGAAATTTTTTGAATATCTCCAGATAAAAGTGTTATTCCTGCGGATGCGATAGCGATATCGGTTCCCGTTGCCATGGCGATTGAAACATCTGCTTGCACCAATGCTGGGGCATCATTTATTCCATCGCCCACCATTGCTATTTTTTTCCCTTCTAATTGAAGATCTTTTATTTTTTTTGCTTTTTCGGCGGGCAGAACTTCTGCAATAACATTTGTAATTCCTACTTGTTTCGCAATATATTCTGCGGTGAGATGGTTGTCTCCTGTGAGCATAAAAATGTTTATTCCTTTTTTCTGTAATTTTTCAATGATTTCTTTTGCTCCTAATTTTATGGTGTCTGCCAGGGCTATGTATCCAATTTTTTGGTGTTCTACGGAGAGCACTACCACTGTTTTTCCTTCTTTTTGTAATACCTGAAGAACATTTTCTGTTGCATCATTCGCATTTGGTTTTTGAACGGAAATCCATTGTCCATCAATCGTTGCTTCTACTCCTATGCCTTCTTTGGCAGTAAAATTTTCTACTTTTTGAAGAGATATTTTTTGTTCTTCTGCTTTTATAACAATAGCTTCTGCTAATGGATGTTCTGAAAGTTTTTCTATGCTGGCGGTTATTTGCAAAATTTTATTCTCTGTCCAACGGGAGTCAATAACGATAATATCGGTTACTTCTGGCTTTCCGTGAGTAATAGTTCCCGTTTTATCAAAAACAATAGTGTTCACCGTGCTCAGTTTTTCGAGTGCTTCTGCATTTTTTATTAAAATTCCATATTGAGCTCCTTTCCCAACTCCTACAATAATAGCCGTGGGAGTTGCCAGTCCTAATGCACAGGGACAGGCAATTACTAATACACCAACAAATGATAAAATTCCGTATGAAAGTGCCACCGAAAATCCGAGGGCTGAAGTGCCGAAGGTAAGCCAAGCAATAAAAGTAACGACTGCAATTCCTAAAACAATAGGGACAAATATACTCGAAATTTTATCAGCAAGGGCTTGTATAGGAGCTTTTGATCCTTGCGCCTCTTCTACCATTTTTATAATTTGAGAGAGTATCGTTTGGGTTCCTACTTGTGTTGCCATGATTTTTAAATTTCCTTGTTTATTAAGAGTCGATCCTACTACTCGATCTCCAGGTTTTTTATCAACGGGAATAGGTTCTCCGGTAATCATCGATTCATCTACTGAAGATTTTCCCTCCATAATTTCTCCATCGACGGGGATTTTTGTTCCGGGCTTTACCACTACTATATCTCCCACTTGTACGGTGCTGGCGAGTATTTCTACTTCTTTCCCATCTTTTATAATAGTGGCAGTTTTTGCTTGTAATCCCATGAGTTTTTCCAGTGCTTCTCCGGTTTGCAGTCGTGAACTTGCCTCGAGATATTTTCCCAATACTACAAATCCAATAACCACAATTGTTACATCAAAATACGTATAATCTGGAAGCTGAAAGAAAATTTTAATGTCTGGAAAAAGCGTAATAATAGTACTGTAGAGATATGCCACCAGTGTTCCAATCCCAATAAGAGTGTCCATATTTGCCACTCGATACGTAAAAAACCTCTGTACACCTTGTAAAAAAGGCTTACCAATCCAGAAAAGAACGACGGTCGAGAGAATCATTCCCATGATATTTAAAATATTCATGGGGATGGGAACATTTGGAATAAATGGAAGTGTTTTTGCACTTATATCCCACATCATCAGAAAAAATAGAAACAGCGCAATGGGTAAAACAAATTGAGTTTTTGTTTTCATTTCTAAAAGCTCTTCCATTTTCTCTGCTTTTCTCGTGTCTATACCAACAGAGGAATTTTTTTCTTCAAAATCTTCTAAAAAATATCCAAGTTTTGATATTTCTGCGTTTATTTCTGTAATTGAAATTTTTTGTTCTTCAAATTCAATTATTGCTTTTTCAGTCGCAAAATTTACAGTTACGCTCTGTATGCCTTCTAAATTTGAAACTTTTTTAGAAATAATAGTAGAACAACTCGCACAATGCATTCCTTTTACTGGTAGTATTTTTTTTGTCATAAAATGAAGGAATTAAATGTTATACCATTGAGTTCTCCAATCTTTAAATACTTTGAGCGTCGTTGTAAGAAAAGTATCAACGGCATCCGCATTATTTAAAATTTCAGTTCTACTCGATTTTGTTTTTATTTCTTTCGTCATTACCAGTCCCACTTCATGGTGAGCAATAAGTGCATTTAAAAATCGAAGATCAAGTTTTTCATCAAAAACTCCTAATTGA
>CAIRYL010000085.1 GCA_903882825.1 uncultured Candidatus Peregrinibacteria bacterium
GGTTTTATACCCATTACACAATCAAGAGATGAGGCAGAATATAAGGCACAAGCCAAAGAGAGAATGAGAAAGTATACTTCAGATCTCATCTTTGATATGACAAAAGAGCTTCAACGACGAGAAGCAGTAGCTCAAAAAATGTGGGAAGATTACATAAAAGAACGTACTGAAATTCAGCGAATTATTGATTTTGGGACACCGCTTGAATCGGCGGTTTCTCAATCATTAGATCCTTTCCATACCAGTGTAAAAATCGCCACTGTAGATTTAAAAACCGCAAAAAAATCTCTTACTCGTTTACTGGAGAAACAAGCAACGAATGTAAAAATAAAAAACCAATAAAAAATAATTATAAAAAAATTACAGTTCACCCCTTTGGGTTTCCATTTTGAGAGAATTTAATTTTTTTGCCTCCTCTAAATCAATTTTAAATTGGTATCCATGTTTCTCTAAAAGCCCTAAAAGCTGTTGCCCATTTATAAGCTCAATAGGAGTGTTGTTTCTTACAAATTCGTAAGAATCTGAGCCAAAAGAACTGGTGGTGACCAAAATTCCTTTTAAGGCATTTTCTTTCCGCACAACGGCATCTAAATCCCTCACGGCACTTACATCTACTGTATTGGTATATCGTTTTGCTTGAATAACATATTTTCCCCCTTTAATCGGGTCGGGATAAAAAACAATGGCATCTACGCCCCTGTCTCTACTCGCTTGTGTCACTTTTACCTCTCCGCCATCAGCCGAAAATATCTTTTCAAAAAGTTCACGAATAAAAAATTCAAAATCTTGCCAATCTATTGTTGCCAAGTTAGTGTGCATATTTACCGCATCAATAACAGGTTTTGCCTCTACAAAACGAGAATCATGCTCTGCAATTTTGAGTTGTGGTTTTATGGCGACAATATCATCAATGGCTCTTCCTGCTGATATTCCTTTTAAATTTTGGAATGCGAGAAGGGGATCTACTTTTTCTAATACCAAATCCAAAATTTCATCTTTTTTTACGCCCAAAGATGCCACCGTGGCTTTTGTTTCCTTTCCCGTCACCAAGTCATCATATAAAACCCAGCCATTAAGAGCTAAAAAGGAAATTTGCTCATCGGTATCGTTTTCAAAAAGTTCGGTCGCAATGCGAAGCATAAGGGCAGGATGTATTTTAGGAACCTCTTCTTTGGTTTCCTGTTTATTTAAAAATTTCTGAACATATCCATTTTTTTGTAAAACCAGCTTCATTGGTTTATTATGAACCACTTCTGGAAGCCGTATTTCTGCAATTAAGATTTTTTCTTTTTCGTGGTACTCAAATTTCCATTCTAACGATACGCTTTGAGGAAATGCGATATAAGAAAGAATCAAAGAAAAGTATTCCTCTACGCCGTCTTTTTCCCCTTCTTGATACTTTAAAATGATGTTTTCGATTCTTCTTTTTTCCTTTTTTTGATGTTCTTCATAAATTTTTTGGCATTGTTGATATTTTAATTTGGCTTTTTCTCTTATCTCCATCATTTGCGGATTTTCTGGTTCATTTATAGGAGGTACAAATGTTTCAAAAGGAGGATATGGTTCTTCGCATCTGTTGAGCAATAAATCGGTGATAATAAAAAAGTTCTTTTGTAAAATTCCCTCCGTTTCATCAATAAAAAAAACCTTTTCTTCGATTTCCCCATTCCCAAAAGATTGGAGTTGCTCAAAGCATGGGTATTGTATATTTTGGAGTTCTTCTTCAAAAAATTTTATTTTTCTTTGTTCTTTCTCTTCCGCTAATTTTTGTTGCCTATCCTGCTCTGCGTAAAACTCTCTCCATTTTTGTTGTCTATCTTGTTCCTGTGCTTCAGCCAATTCCTTTTTTTCTTGCGCCTCTAATGATTTGAATAAGATATATACTATAATCGTTATGAATGGTGCCAATATAAAAGCAATAAAACCATTATCTGTAAAGGAAAGTAATCCTATAAAGACAAAGAAAAAAATAATAATGACCTGTCCCATAAGAAAGAACAAAATGACGATCTCAACAACAATTTTTGTGTCTGTATTTTTTCTTTAATTCTTCCCCTACCACATTATTCAAGCATCTTTTCATTGAGATTCTAAAAAATCCGCCTTATTATAGCATAATTTAAAAATATTGGAGAATTAACCCCCGAGATATCTCGGGGGTTAATTCTTTCGTAAAGAGAAACTATATAAGTAAGGTTCCATACCTCCCTTCGAGAGAGTATGGAGCCAGCGAGATTTAAAAATAGGGGAGGGAACAAAAATTTTTGTTCCCTACTGGGTAAAAAAGCTACACCAAAAACTGGCAGGGACTGTGGGAATCAAAACCTGCGACACTCGGTTTTACAAGCTTTTTCAAATTGAAACTGTGGAGCCATTATATAAGGTTCTCCACACCTCCCTTTGAGAGAATATGGAGCCAGCGAAATTTAAAAATAGGGTAGGGAACAAAAATTTTTGTTCCCTACGGGGTAAAAAAGCTACACCAAAAACTGGCAGGGACTCTGGGAATTAAAACCTGCGACACTCGGTTTTACAAGACCAATGCTCTACCAATTGAGCTACACCAAAAACTGGCAGGGACGACAGGAATCGAACCTGCGACACTCGGTTTTGGAGACCGATGCTCTACCAACTGAGCTACATCCCTTTGTTTTTAAAAAAAGTGGCGGAGAGATAGGGATTCGAACCCTAGAGGAGTTGCCCCCTAACGGTTTTCAAGACCGCCGCTTTCGACCGCTCAGCCATCTCTCCGTGCCAAACCTATGTGCTCCCCGAAAAATCGAGATGCCCATGAATTTTACAAAATATTTTAAAAAGCACAATGGATTTTTTGTGGTACACTCTTTTTGATTTTTTACAAAAAAATGACTACTGCACTTTATGTTGGTCGATTTCAACCATTTCATAATGGTCATGCTGATGCAATACGACAAATTTTTGAGACAGGAGTAAAAAAAGTTCTTATTGGAATTGGAACTGCAGAAGAAAATTTTACTCCACAAAATCCTCTTACTGCTGGTGAGCGTTTTGAAATGATTGAAAATGCATTACAAGAACTGGGATATACACCTTCCCAATATGCCATTCTTCCTGTGCGAAATATCCATCATTACGCGCTTTGGCCACATCATGTGGTGCAACTGTGTCCACCTTTTTCTGTTATTTTTTCTGGTTCGTCTGTGGTAGAAGAAATTTGGACGTATGCAAATATTCCAAATATTTCTTTTCAAAAAATTGCTCTTCAACAGCCTATTTCGGCAACATTCATCCGCGAGAAACTGAAAAATAATGAAGATATTTCTCAATTTGTCCCCAAAAGTGTAAAAGATTGGCTTTCTGTACATCATATTTTAGAACGGTTGCAAAATATTTAGAATTTCTTTTTTTTTAAAAATTCCGCATAATGCAAAAGATGTTTCTTTCGTGATATGCCAGTTTGCCAAAAATGTACATTTCCTTTTGAAATACGTGTAGAAGATACCGTTTTTTATGAGAAAGTTTCTCCTATTATAAATGGTGTAAAATACCATATTCCAGAACCAACTTTATGTCCGGATTGTCGACAACAAAGAAGGCTCGCATTTCGGAATGAAAGGAAACTGTATAAGGGGATTTGTTGTGTTACAGGGGAAAGCGTGGTGACCGTATACAAACCAGAAAATTTAAAAAAAATATGTTCTATAAAAAAATGGTGGACAGATGAATGGGATGCTCTTGAGTATGGGAAACCATTTGATTTTTCTCGTTCATTTTTTGATCAATTTTCAGAAGTTCAGAAAATGGTTCCTCATATGAGTTTAATGGTTACTCATTCAGAAAATAGTAGTTATTCTCCGTATGCGGTGTATGCCAAAAATTGTTATTTTGGTATTTCTTGCGTAGAGTCAGAAGACGTACACTATTCGTTACAAGCCAATAAATCAACCGATTGTGTGGATTGTTCTTTTTGTACTGGATTAGAACTGTGTTATGAGTGTCTTCACTGTATTGGGCTTTTTGATTCGCAAAATTGTCAGAATTGTGTGAATGGGAGTGGTTTACAGTTTTGCATGGATTGTAGAGGTTGCCATGATTGTTTGGGGTGTA
>CAIRYL010000086.1 GCA_903882825.1 uncultured Candidatus Peregrinibacteria bacterium
CGTCTACCTCCTCGAGAGTGACGGAACACTTTCCCCTCTCGCCAAGTGAAATAACCTCTCTCCTATCCCAGCACATCAAAAAAGGAATTACCCAGAAAATCTCGTATTTCAGCAAATATTGGGCTACAATAACATTGAATTTTTATAAAAACTTTATGAATATTGGACTTTTTGGATATGGAAAAATGGGAAAAATAATTGAGAAAATTGCGCTTGAAAGAGGTCATATCATTGGTGAAATACGAGAGGAAGGTGAAGAATTTATAGGAAACGCAGAAGTGTATATTGATTTTACCATGCCTTCTTCAGTGATAGAGAACATTTCCAAAGCCCTCGAAAAAAAAATTCCAATGGTTATTGGAACTACTGGATGGTTATCAAATCTCTCGGTCGTACAAAAAATGGCAGAATCAGCAAATGTACCTATTATATACGGAGGAAATTTTTCATTAGGGGTAAATTTATTTTGGCGATGTTTGACAAAAATGGCAGAAGAATTTTCTGTTTTTTCTGCGGAATACGATGTTTTTACACACGAATTTCACCATCGTTTTAAAAAAGATTCTCCCAGTGGAACCGCTCTCACTACTGCAGAAATTATTCTTCAACATTTTCACGCGAAGCAAAAAATTTATTCCGAAACACTCCTAGAAAGAGCTATTACACCCGAAGAATTACACACGACTGCCACGAGAGGAGGAAGCGTTCCCGGAACCCACAGTGTATATTTTGATTCAGCATTCGATACGATCGAATTTACCCATACTGCACGCAGTCGAGAAGGTTTTGCGCTCGGAGCAGTTTTAGCATCCGAAAAAATTCAAAAACTTCCGGGCGGACTTCACCATTTTCCTGATATTTTTGAAAAATTGTTTATGGAACATTGATTCTTTTAAACAATTTTTCTGTAATAATAAATCGTTTATAAAAGAGAAAACCCTCAAAAGAGAAGCGAAAGGAGTTCCATTTTTGTGTATATCATTTTATACTTTGTTTTGATTTTTTAATAAAAAAATGGAAAAAACGTATAATCCAAAAGATTGCGAGGAAGAAATATTAAAAAAATGGGATGATGCACAGGCATTTATTGCAAAAAATCCAAAAGATTCTAAAACAAAAAATACCTTTACCGTTGCTCTTCCTCCTCCGAATGTTACCGGACAACTCCATTTAGGACACGCCATGATGCTTGTTATACAAGATATCATGTGTCGGTATCACCGAATGAAAGGAGATGCAACACTCTGGATCCCAGGAACCGACCATGCCTCTATTGCGACGGAAACCGTCGTTTTAAAAAATTTAGGAGTGAAGTCTCGAGAAGTATTTTCTCGTGAAGAATTTTTAGAAAAATGTATAACGCATACCAATCGCACACATGCCACCATTACCAAACAAATAAAAAGGATGGGGGCTTCGTGTGATTTTACCCGCGAACGATTTACTATGGACTTAGGAATGTCGAATGCTGTTCAAAAAATATTTACCGATCTGTATGCCTCTGGGCTTATTGTAAAGGGACATCGCATGGTAAACTGGTCGGTAGGGGCACAAAGTGTCCTGGCGGATGACGAAGTAGAATGGGAAGAACGAAAAGAACCTTTTTTTTATATTCGATGTGGACGATTTGTAATAGGAACGGTTCGTCCAGAAACAAAATGTGCCGATTCTCCTCTTGTTCTTCACCCAGAAGAACCATATGTGTTGGCACGATTTACGGATTCTTTCGGGAAAAGTGAAGAACTTATTTTTTCAGAAATACTATTTTTAGATACAGAACGAAGAAAAAAAGTTTTTAATCTTTTTGATGAACAAGGAAAATGGGAAATTGTTTCTGTACAGTTGGGAAAAGAATTTGAAGGGGAAATATTTGAGGCAGAAACATACGCCGGAATAAGAAAATTTACAGTACTGTGTGATGCACCCGTTATTGATATTACAAAAGGGACCGGAGCAATGACTATTTCGGCTTCTCATAGCACTGATGATTATGACCTTGCTCAGCGAAGGAATTTAGATCAGTACTTTTTTCAAAAAATTGGGCTTGATGGTCGAATGAAAGATATTGCAGGAATTTTAGCAGGAGAAACAGTTGAAGAAGCACGCTGGAAAGCGGGGAAAATAATGCTCGAAAAAGGAATGCTCGTTGGGAAAGATACCACGTACATCCATAACGTTCCCTTTTGTTACAGGTCAGGAAGCGTTGTAGAACCAATGGTTTCTGATCAATGGTTTATTCGAGTGGAAAAAGAGTTTTGGTGGCAAGAAGGAGTAGGAGCCGTAAAAAATGAAGAATTAGAGAGAGAAAATTTTTCCTCTCTTCAAAAAAGAACTCTTCTCCTCGCACGACATGGAGAAAGTCTGGCAAATGCACAAAAACTCTTTCAAGGATTTCTCGATTGGGATCTTTCAGGCGAAGGAGAAATGCAAAATAAAAAGCTTTTAGAACACCTCAAAACCATTCCTCTGCCCGATGTTCTTGTTTCTCCTGCTCTTCTGAGAAATAAAAAAACAGCAGAATTTTTAGGAGAAAAATTAGGAATCCCTGTAGAAATTTGGGAAGGAATAGAAGGTTTTGATTACGGAAAAAATCTCACAGGGACTCCCATGAGTGTTTGTAACGGGAAGGAACCCATGCATTTTGCCTTGGATTTAGGGGAAGGAGAAACATTTTCTCATTTTTTAGAAAAAGGAAAATCATTTTTAAAACGAGTGCAAAATGACACAAGAAATATTCTTGTTATTGGGAATTCTCAATTTATTTCTTTAATTTCTGCTCTTTCTCAAAACGTTACCAAAAAAGAAGATGTTCTAGAAATTATAAAACAGAAGAAATTATTATTTGGAGAGGTAAAGGAAATCCCTATCCAAAGCAATAATTATCACAAAACAACCCTTAAAAAACTCATGCAAGATGCGGTAAGAGAAAAAAAGGTAAAAATTATTCCCGAAAGATTTGAAAAAACATATTTCCAATGGATTGATAACTTAAAAGATTGGTGTATTTCCAGACAAATTTGGTGGGGGCACCGTATTCCTATTTGGTATGACGAAAAAGAAAATATCGTGATGGCCAATGAACAAAAATTTATATTTACAAGGCATGGTGAAAGCACCGCCAATGTTTCTGATATTTTTATAAAAAACCCACCACTTACCAAAAAAGGTGAAATACAAGCGAAAGAATTAGCTGAAAAACTCATAAAAGAAAATCGAAAAATTTCTAAAATTATTTGTTCTCCGCTAGAGCGGTCAAAAAAAACGGCAGAAATTTGTAAAGACGTTTTAGAATCCGGAAGTCTCACCCCTTCCATTGAGATTTGGGATGATTTTTCGGAAATTGAATACGGAGATTTATTAGAGGGAAAAACAAGAAGTACTGAGCCTGGAAAAACTACGTTTGAGCGTATGGAAAAAGATCCAACGGCAGAAAATATGCAAAACTTGTATGATCGGGCAAAAAAAGTATGGGAAAAAATTTCTTCGATGAATCCCGAAGATGGGGAAATTTTATGTATTGGACACTGTACTTTTACCAGCATTCTTTTTGCAGTACGAGATGGAGTACATCCCGAAAATTTTGGAGAATATAGAAAGCGTTGGGAAATGAAGAATTGTGAAACAAGAGAAATGACATGGATGCTAAAACCAAAGAAAGCAGAAGGAAGAGTTTTTTTAGCACGCCACGGGGAAAGTGAAGGAAATATTTCCGGAGTTTTTGGTGGGAGTAAGCAAGATTTTTTACTTACTCAAAAAGGAAAAGAGGACGCAAAAATTTTAGGAGAAGAGGCAAAAAAAATGGGTATTACTCGGATTATTACTTCTTCTTTAAAACGAGGACAACAAACAGCAGAAATTTGTAGAGAGGTATTATCGAGGGATACACGACCAATTCCGCCAATAGAAATTTGGGAAGATATCCAAGAAATAGACACGGGAGAATGGGGTGGGAAACCTTTGCTTTCTGCAGGGAAAACGCTTTCAGAACGCATCCGAAAAGCATACCAAAGCGAAACAGGAGAAAAAGCAGAACAACTCATGAAACGAGCGAAAAAATTTATAGAAAAACTTAAAACGCTTCCAAAGGATGAAAATATTCTTTTTGTAGGACATCTCGTTTTTTGGTCTGGTGTTTTTGCGCTTGCGGATGGAAAGGAAGACGCTGAAGGGCTTTTTGAGTACCGCGAAAAACTGAATATGAAGAATGGAGAAATGAAGGAATTCGTTTTTCCAAATTCCTCTCTTCATCAAGACACCGACACACTTGATACTTGGTTTTCTTCTGCTTTATGGCCATTTTCTACACTTGGCTGGCCAGATACGAACAATAAAGATTTTCAAAACTTTTTTCCGACTTCGGTACTAGAGACAGGACATGATATTTTATTTTTTTGGGTTGCCCGCATGATTATGTTTAGCCTTTTTGCGACGGGAAAAAACCCGTTTGAAAAAGTATATTTACATGGGCTGGTTTGTGATGAAAAAGGGAAAAAGATGAGTAAATCAAAAGGAAATGGAATAGATCCACTCGATATGATTGAAAAATATGGGACAGATGCCCTCAGAATGGCAATGATTGTAGGAACCACTCCTGGGAATCCTGTAAATTTAGGAGAAAAAAAGGTTGAAGGATTTCGGAATTTTTCAAACAAACTCTGGAATATAGCGCGGTATATTCTCTCTCTGCCGGTTAACGCACCACAACAACCACTTCAAAAAGGGAATTCAGAACTCCTCGCAGAGCGATGGATTTTATCCAAAACACAAAATCTTATTCAAGAAGTACGCGATGGACTAGAACAGCATCATTACGGAGAAGTAGGACAAAAACTCTACGATTTTACATGGAATGATGTTGCCGATTGGGCAATTGAGGCATCAAAAACAGAAGAACGGCTTTCAAATCCACTTCGAGAAGTACTTTTAACGCTTTTACGACTTCTGCATCCATATGTTCCTATGGTCACCGAGAAAATATGGGAATCTCTATTGCTCCAAAACAATATTGCCCCAACGCTATTGGCGTTAGAACATTTCCCAGAACCAAAATTAGAATTACAAGATACGCAAGCAGAATCTGATTTTGAATTTTTACAAGCCGTTATTACAAAAATTAGATCTCTCAGAGCTTCATCAAGGGTTGATCCTGCAAAAAAAATAAAAACTATATTTATGGGAGAAAATATATCAATAATTCAAAAAAATGAAATTATGGTAAAAAGTTTAGCACGAATTTCAGATGTTTCGTATGGCGTTCTTTCAAATGAAACATACATCACAGATTTTATTGCTGGAACAGA
>CAIRYL010000087.1 GCA_903882825.1 uncultured Candidatus Peregrinibacteria bacterium
CAGTTGTTGATTCATCATTATCTTGCATGTATAAGCGAGAAGCAGTAGATCCAACGCTTAATTCACCATTAGCTATGGCATTTCCCGCATTATCTACACGAAATATCCAACCAGCAGTTCCACTTAAAAATCCAATGTTGTCACTATTGGCATGAATATATTTTACTCCATTTGGAGACTGATTATCCTTCATTGTAATATATGAAAAAGTATCTGCAGTATTGTTAGGATCTTTGTCTCCTACTGTTAAAGTTCCATTAGCTGTTAAATTGGTAATGTTGGCACTACTGGCAACTGTTAATGCTCCTCCCACATACGTATTTCCAGAGGAATACAATTTATCCCCATAAAAACCCGCATTTCCGTAATTTCTAATCCATTTCTCACTCGCCGGATCTATGTATGGGTAAATCCCAATTCCATGTGTTTCGCTATACCATCCCGTATTTCCTGTAGACCGAAACCAGTTACTGGTATACATACTTGGGGCACTAATATTTCCAGCGACATTGGCACCTCCCGTTACAGTTAATGTTCCATTGGCGGTTAAGTTGTTAATACCACCACTAATAGTAGCCGTTCCTATTATGTCCGTATTTCCCGTTACTGCTAAACCTCCATCTGCATGGGTTTTATTGTCATTGTCTACATACAAAGTCCATGCATTTCCTAAACCATTTAAAAACCCTATTTTTCCACTATTGGCATGAATAAATTTTGATTGATTATCTTTCGAATTGTCATTATCTAACATCCGAATTGTTGAAGAGTTATTGTCTCCATTATCTCTAACTTGAAGCCATCCATTGGCTGTTAAGTTGTTAATACCACCAGTAATAGTCGCCGTTCCTGCTATTCCCGTATTTCCTGAAATATTTACATCATGTTGAAACGATGCGTTTCCATTTGGTTTTAATCGCAGGGCATCTATCCAATTAGTCCCACCATTATAAAAATGGAATGCTAAATCTCTTTCGTTTGATACGTCTTCGCTTCCTCTATAACTTTGGAGCCAGTATTTAGTATCGCTTGAAGATTTAAAAGATAATTGTCCAGCGTCCCATGAACCTGTAAGAGATTTTCTGGTTCCAATTTCTAGGTTTTCACCTACTTCGCCATCTCTAAAAATTCTTACTTTCTTTCCCTCCTCTGTTAAGCGAAGGGCTTCCATAAAAGCGAGTGTTGTAGGGTCATTATCTACATAGAATGAGTTTTTAAAAAAATGGAATGCTAAATCTTTTCCTTCTCCAGATCCTCTAAAACTCATTCCCCATTTATCATCGGTATCAGATGCCATAAGTCCTATTTCCCCTGCACCGCTTGTTCCCTCTCTTGGTCTATATCCCCCTACTAAAAGATTTCCACCAATTACAAAATGGTTTGAGGTATGTGTATCAATTTGTCCTTCTTCTCCATTCTCTGCCGTTCTTTTATAAGCATATAGCCCAAGAGTTCTATTCTGTATGTCAATAATAGCATTGGTCATGGCGTTCCAGCCCTTAATAGAAACGAGTTCATTTTCTACGGCTTCGGTAAAGTTATTTCCCGCTCCAAGATTTAAATTCCCATAACCAGGGCGTGCATTTTGTTGTGGTTGTAAAAGCTCTGCAAAGCTTACACTTCCCAGTAATACTACTGATACTCCCAGAGCAATTCCTCCCAGTATTATACGAGAAGAATTCGGAAAAAGTGCGGTAACGCGACTTTTGAAGTTCATAAAAAAGAGAATAAATATTTATTTTTTTATTTGTACACCCCTTATAATACCAAAAAAACATTCTAAAAGAAAGAGATTTTAAGAATTGGGAGATGGTTTTACAAGAGATATATGCGAGTATTAAAAACGAAGATCAACAGTTTTTTATTTTTTTTGATGTCCAAATATATCGTGGAGCAATGTTTCAATAGCTAAAAAAAATGGTTCAGTATTTCCGCTTATCGAAAGTCTTCCATCTTTTGTCATACTGTCTATTTCTAAAATTTTTTTATAAGCAAAAAGTACTTTTTCTTGAGGTATCATTTTGACAATATTTTTTATTTTTTCGGCAATATAAGGGTTCAGTCCAATACTTTTTAAATCTCCGTTGTTATTTTGTACCGCTTTTCCTTTTAAAATTGTTCTAAAAGTAGATATAACGTCTCTGTTCCAAATGAGTCCTGCTTCAAAATTTTCACTTAATGCCCGAAATGCTTCTTGAATTTGTGATGATTTTCCGCTTTGTATGGCGTTAGAAAAAGCAAAATCACCAATTTCATGTGCTGGTACGCAAAGAGATTTGATATCGTCTTCGGAAATTTTTTTTCCGGCACACAATAAACAGAGTTTTTGGATTTCTTTTTCTAAAATATCTAAAGAATGTCCTGCATAGTTTTTTAAAAATTCCGCTTCTTTCATTTCAATATTCCCCCCCTTTTTTTTTACACGTTCAATAATCCATTCTGAAAATTTTCTCGGATTCTTTTTATCATCAAATTCTTCAAATCTTTCTACTTTTTTTACGGTTTTTTCCATTTCTGTAAAAATTTTAGAGCGACGATCAGGATTTATACTCGAAAAAATAAGAACTACCGTTTCTGGAATATTTTGAAGTGATTTTACAAAAGCAAAACATTCTGCCCTTTTTTCCTCAGACAAAGAAGGAGTGGGAGAAGGTGGGAAATTGGTAATAAATAAGATTCGTTTTTCACTAAATAGAGGAGGGGAAAATGCTTCATTTTTTATTTCTGCAATAGAAGTTTCACTAAATGAAATCTGTGATACTGCGAAATCTCCGTATTTTTTAATGGCTCCATTTTTTAAATTTTCGATATATTCACGCAAGAGAAATTCTTCAGGACCGATGGCAAGAAAAACTCCTGGAACAGTCATAAAAATTTTATAAATAATAAATAACACTCTGTACTGTACCAGTTTCCTGTTTCTGAAAATATATCTTTTCCATATTTTTCATGTTTTTGCAAATGAAGTCGATTGCGATTCTCTTTTTTTTTTGATACTATAGAAAGATTTTTAACAACAAATACCAATGACACCTTCTGTAACCACTTCTGACACGAAAGAATCAGATATTGCAGTTTTAGAGAATCTTGTTGATATTCCTCTTCAACCGGTTTCTATAAAAAAAGATTTTATAGAAGAAAAAGAGGATTTTCAAAAAAAATATAAAATAGAAAGAGATAAAAAAAGATTTTTAGTAGGTATCGTTACGCCTCTTTTTGAAGAATATAATGCAGAAATGATTATAGATATTCTTCCCGGACTTTCTGAAATGGGTGCCCAAATTGCTTTTCGAGCAAATGCCTCAGAACACTACAAAGATATACTTTTAGCTTTTCAAAAAGATCATACTGATAGATGTGTAATAGTTGCGGACCACCAATATCACGAAATTTTAAGGGCTTCAGACGCAGTTATTTTCTTTTCTCATACACCAGAAATAATGAAAGATGATTTACAAATAGCACTCACAAATGGCGTTATTCCTATTGCCCCCGCGCCTTTTGTTCCTCGTTTTTTAGAAGATTATAATCCAAATCTCGAAATTGGAAATTCCTTTTTGTATCCTTTTCTTTCTCCTTGGTCACTTTTTGGAGCACTGGTACGTACGTACGAAAATTATAGATTTCCGTATGATTGGAAAAATATTAAAAAGTCAGCTGAAAAAACAGAGTTTGAAGAACCTTTTGAAGAATAAAAATTTCAATAAAACGTAGAAAAATCTTCTCTAGAAGAAATGAAGAAAAGCATACTTGCCGATTTTTTAAAAACACGCCACACTACTGCTGACGATTTTTTGTTTTATTGCTATGCACTTAGAACTTACTTGGGATCTGGTGATTCTTCTGTTCTTCGTTCTTATTGGGACATATAGTTTTATGATTGGGAAACACAGAACGATGAAAGTGATTATTGGAGGATATATGTCTCTTATTTTAGCGGATTCTATTGGGAGTATTTTACAAATGTATGTTTTAGGAAAAAGTTCACTCGTGGTACAAACGTTGTCGGTATACGCGGGACTTTTAGGGATTGAGCTGGGGAGTGATGGAATTACCACCCTTATTATTGTAAAAATAATGCTCTTTATTATTTTTATGGTATTTTTAACGATAAAAGCTCCATTTGAAGCGGATATTCCCAAAACATCAAACGCTTTTGCAGATTTTCTTATTCATTTGTTTTATTCACTTTTATCAGGCGTGTTTATTGTTACTACATTTTTACGTCTTCTTTCTGGAGATCCTATTATTGCTATTGGAGGAGGAATTTCGGAAAGTAATTTATTACAAATATCCGAAGGATCACAGGTGGTAGCACTTATTGTAAAAAATTATGAAATATGGTTTTGTATACCAGGTATTTTTGTAATTCTGGCAAATTTTATTCCGAAAGGTGAAACAAAAGCATAATAATTGTCTTGCTCACGCTCAAGAGGTTCGCTACACTCGCCCAGCTACCGTTTTTTTGGGTGAGTAGCTCAGTGGTAGAGCAGTAGCCTTTTAAGCTATTGGCCGCGGGTTCGATCCCCGCCTCACCCACCATAAAAATGGTACAAAAAAAGAGAAATAACGAGAAAAATGTATATTTTCTCGCTTTGGCCCGTTCGTCTAGTGGTCAGGACGTCAGGTTTTCATCCTGGTAACAGCAGTTCGATTCTGCTACGGGCTACCATCGCATAAAAATGGCAATTCAAGCACTACTTGAGTTGTTTTTTTTGGGCTGTATCTCTTTTCTTTGTGTCTAAAAAATGTTCGAGAGATTCCTTCGTTGGGTGGTACTTGCAGTACCACCCAACGAATTCTTATTTTTTCCCGCATTTTTGGCACATGAAAAATTTATTTTTGGTTTAGAAAAAGCTTTTCATTGCTTCTTCTATTTCAACCGGACCTCCATATCCTAGATCTAAAATGGCACTTTCTAGCTTTTTATCAAGTCCAGACATAATAGCAAATCCTGTAATAAGCAAAAGAATCCCCAACGATTTTTTAAGCCAACCATTTGGATTTGCAACAAAATGAAATTTTCGTACTACTGTTTGTCCACCCATTGCAATTATAAATAATATTAATGAAAGTCCAAAAGTATACGCAAAAAGATTGATGATTCCGAGTGTAAAACTTGCTGGTAAAATAATAGCTATAATAACCGCATACGTAGGAGAACAAGTTGTAAAAACCGGTCCCAGTGCCATCCCTAAAAGGATGGCACTTTTCATACTTTGTTCTTTTGCATTTTTTTGAAGTGCATTTTGATCTCCATGAATTCTGAAAAAAGTAGTTATTTTCCCCCATGCAAAAGGAAAAATCATGGTGAGTCCAAATATAAATAAAATACCGCCAGAAATACTGGTCCAAAACGTGTTTGGAACGCTTATAAACAGGGTAGTTGCTTTTAAAGCGATACTAAAAAGTATTACAGAAAATCCTAAAGACGTAATAATAATACTTGGTCGAATCATGTTTTTTTCACCTAAACTCCCGCCTAAAATAACAGGGAGAAAAGTGAGTACACATGGTGCAAGAACGGTGAATACTCCTGCAAAAAAGGAAGGAATAAGAAATGACATATTTATTGAGGAAATGATGTATCGATAAGATTTTTAAGGGGAGTAATGGTTTTAAAATCTCCAATTCGTCCGACTTCTTTTCCGGTAGAATCTAAAACAACTACAATGGATTGCATGGTGATTCCATATTTTTGTTTCAAAGATGTTTCTTGGTCATAATCTACCTTTAAAATAACGGTTCCTTTTGGTAAATCCGAAATATTTGCGGTGATGATTTCATTTTCTAGCCGACAAGTAGGACACCAACTGGCATGAAAGAAAAGAGCTACAGGACTTTTTCCAATAAGTGTGTTTGCTAAAGACTCTGAGTAAGGAAGGTACTGGGCTTCTGATACAGCTCCTGATACAGCTGGAGGAGGAGAAAGAGGTTCGTTTTTTACCATCGGAGTTTTTTCAATATTTGTATTTTGGGGGACAGCTGAAAGAGGTTGCTTTTCTGGAGATGTGCCCGGAAGAAGGCTACATCCAGAAACAGTGCTGAATATCGCAATGGCTATCACCAAAAATAAAGCCGGGAAAATTGTTCGTTTCATAAAAAAAGGGTAAAAGAATGAAGAACAGATATATTATGGCAAAAAAATCTCTACAAATCTGTGACGGTCATCACTAGAAAATTATAGTTTTTTATTTTGTATTTATTATTTAAGAATTATTTTTCCATCTGTATCCACATCAATAAGAGACTCTTTTTTTAATTCTTGTAAAGCTCTGGTAACTGTTTCACGAGAAAGTCCACACCCTTCTGCAAGTTTTTCATGAGAAATACGAAGCGTACGTTTCGTAAAAATTCCAAGGAATCGTTGTTGTTTTTGAGAAAGAAAATTGAGGTGATGTAATACTTTTTCTTTTGCGTTTAAAATGAGTCCTTTCATTTTTCCTTCATATTCGCCCATTCTTTCGGCAGTGTATTGAAAAAGTTTTAATACTAATTCTGGTCGTTTCGCAAAAATATTCATAAAATCTTGTTGAGAAAAAATACAAACAAATGCATCTTTTGAAACTTCAGCAAAATGAGGGCTTTTATTTTCTTGAAAATTAAGGTTCCCAAAAAGAGACCCTGGAGAAAGAGTTTCTAAAACAAGCTTCTTCCCTTCGTGTGAATAATAAATGGTAATTTCTCCTTTTTTTAAAAGGTAAATTGATTGTACGTTTTCATAAGGAGTATAAAGAATTTCTTTTCGAAAACATTCTTTTTCGGTCATATTATGGGCAATATCCATAATGTCCGTATCACTTACTCCTTCAAAAAGGTTTATGCGATTTAAATACCAAAATTTATCATGAGTATCCATATACCAGAAAATAACACTGATATTATTCCAGATAAATTCTTTTTTGCGAAATGCTTCTACTTCATATTTTTTTACATTTCAGAAAATAAAGCGCTTTTTGGTTTATACAAAAAAATACTTCTCAAGGGATTTTTGAAGAAATTTTTATACTCATCAAGGGCTAGGTTTGTGCATAATTCTTTAAAAAACAAGAACTTCCCAAAGAGCAGAAAAGAAGGGTACTATTTACGCGATTTTTTCATATTTCAAGAATGCAAACACTCACCCAAAACGGACACAGTTTAAATCCTCAAGAAATGCTTTTGGAGATGCTTAAAAAGCAGTTTTTAGAAGTTTTTAGTGATGGGAAAATTGATGTGCGAAAACTCAAAAGCACACTGGGTGAGGAAGTGGAAGAACGAGAAGAGCGGTATGGTTTAAATTGGGGCGGAAAAACGGAGTGTTTTAGAAAAATACAAGAAGGAATAACCAACACCCTAAAACCCAAAAAAGGCGAAGGAGTGAATGAAGAAGCCACAAAGAATGTTTTTATTGAGGGCGACAATTTGCAGGCTTTAAAAATTTTACAAAAGCCTTATTACGGGCAAATAAAGTGCATTTACATTGACCCGCCCTACAACACGGGGAACGATTTTGTGTACAACGATAGTTTTGTCCAAAACAAGAAGAACTGGAATGAGAAATTGATATTCTTGTTTTTGGACACTACTGGCTTACAGAAGAAGAAATAAAAGTGGTGGCTCCTGAAATAGTTTTAAGTGAGGAAGAGAGGGGGGTTTTGGAGGGATGATTTTGTTTTTTTACTATGGCTATGGGAGAACGAATTACAGGTCTTTGGTGGTTTTCAGATAAAGATATCAAAACTGCAGTTCCTGGAGATCTTTATATACAGGAGAGAAAACTTGAACTAAATGGCTGTTTGAGTGAAGAGTTAAAAAGTATTGGCGGGAAAATAGAAATGATGAACATTGATACAGGAAAAACAATATTTGGGATTTCAAAAACAGGTATATCCTATACTTTAGAGTTTTTTGATAGTCCTGGTTTTTCTATGCCAATCTCAGGCTATAGATCAGAAACTTACTCTTTAAGAAAGATTATTGAAGGAACACATTTTAGTAAATCAGAAGATTTTAAATTTTCAAGATATGAAATAGAATTCCCTTATTTGTACGAATGGTTTGGAAAAAGTATGGTTTCTTTTGAATTTGAGACAGGCGAAAAAGATGGAAATATTTTTTTTAATTCTTCTATAAAAATACAAAAACCAACTTCTATCCTCTTTTATCAAGATAAAAAAATAAGACTTTCCTATTATATAAAAGTTGAACAAAAAAGCTCAGGAATACCTATGGGAAAAGAAGTGCTTATAACTCAAACTCCTACCTTACTTGTGGAAGTTCTTCATGGAAAACATAGGATACAAGATATAACCTCATTATCTTTTCATATTGCAATGTTTCTGAGTTTAGCAATTGGAGAATCGTTGGAGGCGATGAGATATTTATCAAGAAGCAAAGAAGGACGAGATATCCAAATATTTCCATACTATTTAGATGAAAAAACATATAAAAAACTTAATCCAATTGATGTAAATTTTTCTTTTTCTGATATAGCAGGTGACATTCAAAGTATTTTAGAAAAATGGTTCTCACAAAAGGAAAAATACGAAGATGTTTTTAACCTTTTATCAAATATTTACTTAGATTCTAATAAAAATTTGAATAACCTTTTTAAAGATATCTATGGAGCTATTGAAGGGTATGTTTGTATTAAAAATTTACAACAAAAAACAAACCCAAATAACGCAATGGAAACTTTAAATGAATTATTCCCAGAAAACAGAAGAATCTTAACCAAAAATGATATTAATAGAATTCATACTACAAGGAATAAACTTTCACACCTTGTCATAAACCCTAAAAATGATAATTTAATTCTTTCAGAAACAGAGAAATGGATATACTTTGAAAAACTTAAATTTCTTTTGGAATATTCATTTTTAAGAGACCTTGGTATGAGTGATAAACTTTTAGAAAAGTTCTATCAAAATAGGAAGCCTCTTTTAAATATTCAAATATAATTTTTCATAATCCCCATACCCATATTCGCAAAAGAACTCCAAAAGCTCCAAAAAATTTTTCTGCCAATGCCTATAAATGAGTAGGTGCAGGTAAATTTTGTTTTTTAAAATAATTATTTTTTCGTCACCGTAGGGGCGTATTGCAATACGCCCCTACAATAAATTTTCCACCCATAACATGCCTTTCAACAAAACCATCCACCACCGCAGATCCATCCGCCTCAAAGGATACGATTATTCCCAAAATGGGACGTATTTTATCACCATTTGCACCAAAAATCGGGAACATCTTTTTGGAAAAATAGAAAATGGGGAAATGATACTGAACGATTTTGGAAATATTGCTCAGCAAGAAATGAAAAATACCGAGGAAATACGAAAAAATGTTTCGGTGGGATGTTTTGTAATTATGCCAAACCATGTGCATGCGATTATTGTCATTGGGGGTAATGACGATATGCACGATGGTAGGGGCGTATTGCAATACGCCCCTACAGAAAATCCGTTTCGTTCCCCATCACAAACCGTTGGTGCCATTGTTCGAGGATACAAATCCACCGTCACCAAACACATCAATATCCTCCGAAACACCCCTTATGAAACCCTTTGGCAACGCAATTATCACGAACATATCATCAGGAGCGAACAATCTTTTGAAAAAATTGCTGAGTATATTGTGCATAACCCACAAAATTGGGAACAAGATTGTTTTTATGATGCTCTACTAAATTCATAATTTCTTCCCCCCATTTCCACCCACTCGATCATCCACGGCAAAAACCTTTAAATCATATTTTTTCTTTTTATTTTTGAAAAAGAAATCCAAAAGCTCCAAGAAATTTTTCTGCCAATGCCTGAAGTAAATTTTTTCCCATACTTTTTCGTCTCATTTTTCCTATATTTCGGGAAACTTTTTTTTCTTACACCTGCTTTTTTTACATTTCTCGTTTTCCAAATATTCCACTTCCAATACGTATTATGGTAGCACCGGCTTGGAGGGCTAGGAGGTAATCGTTACTCATTCCCATAGAAAGTTCTCGAATACTCGGTATATTTTTTTGGAGTTTTATTTGGAGTTCTTTCATTTTTCTATAGCTTTTTAGGGTTTCTGCAGTTGAGAGATTTTCTGCAAGAATGGTGAATAGTCCTTCTATACGAATATTTGAGAATAGAGACATTTTTTGGACTGTTTCTTCCATACTTTTAAAATTTTCATTTTCCAATATAAAACCACTTTTATGGCTATCCCCAGAAATATTTATATTTAAAAATATACGCTGAATTTTCCCTTCTTCTTGAGCAATATTATGGATACGAGTGAGTAAATCAATCGAATCAACACTTTCTATCACATCACACATTTTTACTGCTTTGCGTACTTTATTATTTTGAAGCCGTCCAATAAAATGGATTTCATTTGGAGTATTGTGAAAATATTCCCATTTTTCTTCTAATTCTTGTATGCGGTTTTCCGCTAAAATAACAGACTTTTCAATATTTGCTTCTGCAATAGATTGAATATTTTGTGTTTTAGTAGCCAAACATAAGCGTGCATTATAAGAAGAAACCGTTTTTAGAACTTCGTAAACCTTTACAGAAAGCGCAGATTTCATATTTTAAAAAATTATTGAGGAGAGGGGATTTTCATTGTTTTTAGTTTTTCTATTACTTTTAAGCTGTATGTATCATACCTATTTTCTTCCAGATTTTTTGGAGAGATCCACACATTTTCTGCGGAATGGAGAAGATTTCCGGATACAATTTGGGCACGGGAAAATGACAGACGAAGAAACGTGTTGGCGTGGGGAATATCCGTCGTAAAAAATGGGGGGCGGACCGAAATATGAATATTCCATTTTTGTATTGCTTCTTCTTGCAACAAATGTCGGATGTTTTTTCCTGTGGGACGTATTATTTGCGGAAAACTCAAGAACGCTTTCTTATTTTTTGTTTCTGCATTGTTTTGAAAAAAATATTTTCCATCTTGGTAGAGGACTAATATTGCATATTCTTGTTGTATTACCCGACGTGGACGAGCAGGAAGACGCGGAACTATTTCCTGTCCATTTTTAAAAAAATAGCATTTTTTTTGAAGGGGACATCGAGAACAATCTGTTTTTTGGGCGGTACAAATAGTAGCCCCTATATCCATAATGGCATGATTTAATAACGAAATATCTGGAATTTTTACAATTTTGAACATTTGTTCGGCAGTTTTTTGGACTTCTCCTTTTTTTATATTAAAAAATCGGCTTAATACTCGAATAAAATTTGTATCAACGGCTGGAACATTTTTCCCGTATGCAAAACTCGCAATCGCGGATGCTGTATATTTTCCAATTCCTTTTATTTTTTGAAGTTCTTCTACTTCTTTTGGAAATACTCCACAAAAATTTTGTTGAATATATTGTACTGCATAGAGCATGTTTTTCCCACGGGAGTAGTATCCGAGTCCTTGGAAATAGGGGAAAAATTCTTCCCAATTGCTGTTTGCTAGTGATTCTATATTCGGGAATTTTTCTAAAAAACGTTCATAATAAAAAATAACGCGGGAAACTTGTGTTTGTTGTAAAAAAACTTCCGAAACCCATATTTTGTACGGATCTTTTGTTTTACGCCAAGGCAAATCTCGTTTTTGAGATTCATACCACTCCAAAAGTTCAAAAATCGGAAAGGTCATAAAAAAAAGAAATTTTTGAATTTTTTTATATTCCTATCATTGCATTTTTTAAAATTTGAATCATCCTTATTTTTCGGTAGATTTTTTTATAATTTGATACAAATGGATTTCTGATGATTGCTCTTTTTATAAAAAGTGTGCCATAATACAATTGTTTTTTGTGTGATGGTATGGAACCAAAAGATCTTCAATGGCTTTCAAAATCACTAGAATATACTATTCTTTTTACCGGAATAGTGGTGTTTTTTATGGGTGGAATTTTGTTTGTTTCGCTTCATTGGGGAGAATCATCTGCGACTCCCGAAGCTTCAAATACTTCAAATCCTCTTTCTCAAAAAAATGTTTCTTTGATCCCTCTTAATCCAGAAGTGGTGCTGAGCCCTTCTTGTAAGGCATGCCAAAATTTTTGGGAAAATACTATTTTTCCCCTCATGACTACGTATCCATCTTTTCAACCAAAAATTTCCATATTGCCACTTTCTCCTGAAGGAGAAAATTGGCAATGGACATTACTGCTTTCTTGTGCGCAAAAACAAGGAAAAGAAATCTCGACTCTTCTCCCAATTGTTTGGAAATATAAGGGAGATGAAGATCAATTTGCTTATTTTTCTTCTGCTACGGGAATCGCAATACAATCTCTTTCGGAATGTGCTCAAAACCCTCAAACAGCTCAAGACCTTATGGCTGAGCGAAAAAATCTTTTTTCAAGAGGAGTAAGAGGAACCCCTACGCTTTTTTTGGCTGGAGAAAAATATGAAGAATTATGGCCAAAAGAAAACATTGAACTTGAAATTTTAAAAAGAAATTCAAAGAGTGAACAATAAAAATAAAAAATTTTTAAGAATAAGAAAGTATTTTTTAACTTTTGAATAATTATTATCCGAATAAAAGAGATTGATTTTTAGGTGATTTTTTGAGAGAATGGATTGAAAATAAATTTAAAATAATCTTCTTTTTCACAATTTTCTTCATTTTTTCAGTGACTGATAATTCTCAAAAACCAAAGAGCCTTGATGATCTTTTAGGGGGTGACAGTGGACCATCCCTTTCTTCGGATTCTCAGGTAATGTCAGAAAATTTAGGAGAGGTGGGATCAAAATCTTCTGGATTGAAGATGTCACTTGATGACCTTTTGGGCGGAATTGCTCCTAAAGTTCAGAGGGTGACGCTTGGAGAAGATCCAAATAACACTGATAACCATTCAAAAAATTCTTTTACACAGGCATTTCAAAGCCAAGGACTCAATCTTCCAAAAGATGAAAAATCAATTTTAGATGGGTTATTATCACCCAAAAAAGGGAAACCTGAAGGTTTAAAAACCTTTCAAATTAATGAACAAGGAGAAGATGAAGTACAAGAAGATCCTCAAATTGAAGAGGAAAAAATACGATTACAAGAGAGTGAAATATCGTTTTTGAATATAAAAAAAATACTGCTCTTAACTCAAAGTTTTTTAGTGCTTTTTGTTATGCTTTCTTTAGGAGCTTTTTTGTTTTTCTCTATTGTTCTGAATACAGAAGGAATATTTGCGGGTTTGTATGATGGGAATTTTGGGGCACGATTAACGGCGCTCCAAGGAGAAAAAAATATGATAGAACAAGACATTACAGGTGCGAAAAAAAAGATGAAAGAATTTGAAACTCGTATTCATG
>CAIRYL010000088.1 GCA_903882825.1 uncultured Candidatus Peregrinibacteria bacterium
ATTTTTAAAAGAGTTTTTTTACTCACAACTTCCTCCACAATATAGCTGTTTATTGCGTTCGTGTTCGGCGTTTGTTTTGGCATAATGAATTTTTCGAGTTTTATCGTGTAAATAAAAAAGATATTCCGTTTGAGAAGGATTTGCAGAGGCATTTAATGCATCCGCTCCTGGTGCAGAAATGGCGTGTGGAGGCAGTCCTTTATACTTTCTCGTATTAAAAGGGTTATCAGCAGAAAGATCAGAAACCGTAAGTGCCCCTGTTTTTTTCTGCATTGCATATCGAACAGTCGCATCAGCTCCTAATGGAATTCCTGCCGAAATTCTCTTCCATAAAATCCCAGAAATCAGAGATCCTTCAGATGTTCCTGCCCATTCTTTTTCAATAATAGATGCCATAGTAAGAATTTCTTGAAGACTTCCACGTTTATGAGAAGAAAGTTTAAATTGCTGTGCATAAATACGAAACGTTTTGAGCATTTCAGTTGCCAGTGTTTGTGGAGTAAATTGAGATTTTTCAATTTTATACGTCGCCGGGAAAAAATATCCTTCCCGAGCATTTGGATCTGTTGGTAAAAAAGAAAATTCTGAGAAGTGACACGTTTTTTGAACACACGATAAAAATTCTCCTTTTTTAAAAAACCCTTTTTCGGAAAATATATTGTCCATTTCTTGAAGAGTAAGACCTTCCCGAACAAGAACCGTTATCACTTGTGGAATAGATTTTAAAAGACTTTGAGAAATTTCTGGAATAGTCATTTGGGACGAAACTTCATGGTAGCCTTCTTGATACTGTTGGTCTTCTCCTGACTTACTCGCATATCGTATAAAAACCCATTCATACGCAATAATATTTTGAGAATGAAGCCGATTTGCAATACTGTCTATACTTTCTCCTTTTGATATTTCAAATCCTATTTTTTCTGCAGAATCTTGTATCCGGTACGTTAATAATGAAGAATATGCCCATTCATATCCGCCCCACGCAGTTGTAAGAATTAAAAGAATGAGAATAACAATACGATACAACATGCAATGTAAAAAAATCTGAAATATTTTATATTTACACGAGAAAGAAGGAAAGCAGTTTCGCACATTCCAGTGCAAATGAGACCACCTTTGAGAAAAATTTAAAAGGTTTGATGAAAATTGAAATGTATAAAATCGAATTTATTCGGATTTTTTAGGAAATTTAATATTCAAAGAAATAATCAATTTTTGAAGAAACAAGATATCTTTCAAAGAATCCTTAATATGAAAAAAAATACGTGTTGTGGTGCTCCCAATATCTTTACGATCGAAAAGTGGGGAAAATTACACTCCTGGAAATCCCATTCCCCCCATAATTCCCTTCATTTTTTCTGCTGCAATTTCTTGGGCTTTTTTCATTGCCTTTTTCGTTGCTTCTATAATTGCTTTTGTAAGACGTACTTTTTTTTCAAGAGACATCATTTCATCCGAAATATCAATTGAAATAAGCTCTTGTTCGGCACTTACCACCACCACCACTCCGTCTACTTCCGCTTCAATATGGATAGCAGAAAGCTCTTTTTTTACCTGTTTTGCTTGTTTTTGCAAGTTATACATATCTTTTATCTTATCAAACATAGAAAAAAGTAAAATCATACATCATCATACATTTTTTGTGAGAATTGAAAAATAAAAAAATTCATGTCACAATGGTTTTCGTCAACCATTTATTTGTGCTTACACTATGGTAAAAAATATCTTTTTATGTGGAATTGGAGGAAGTGGAATGAGTGCCCTCGCACGATTTTTTCTTTCGGAAGGATACCAAGTTTTCGGAAGTGATGCTCAAGAATCTGAAGTGATAAGCGATCTAAAAACCGAAGGTGCTCATATATTTTCGCAACAATCTGCCGAAAATATTTCCTCTCAATCATTCGATGAATTTATTTTTTCCGAAGCAATTCCAGAAGATCATCCAGAACGAATTATGGCTCAAAAAAAAGGGATACCTCAAAAAAAATATTTTGAGAAATTAGGAGAAATTACAAAAAACTATCTTACGATCTGTATTGCAGGAACACATGGGAAAAGCTCTACTACTGCCATGGTCGCCACTGTTTTAAAAAATGCAGGACTGGATATAACGGCTATTGTAGGAGCGAATGTACACGAATGGGGTGGAAAAAATTTTTTACGTGCCAATAATTCGCCCGACTCTTTTAAAAAATATTTTGTAGTAGAATCGTGTGAATATCGCGAATCATTTTTAAATTTTTCACCATACGCGGTTATTATTACCAATGTAGAACCAGAACATTTAGATTATTTTAAAACAGAAGAGAATTATTTTTTAGCATTTCAAAAAC
>CAIRYL010000089.1 GCA_903882825.1 uncultured Candidatus Peregrinibacteria bacterium
ATATTGCAAATCTTTTTGATATTGTGTATTATTCCCAATGGCAGGAAATCTCTCTTTTAATCGATTGTAGTAATCTTCATTCATATTTTTACCAAACTCTTCTAAAAAAAATTGTATTTCTCGAAATATAAGAATCGTTTTTTTTGAAACATTTTGGCTTATAAGCTCTAATCGTAAACGTTTTCTCATCATTTCTAACAAAGTATTCATTCGACTTAAAATTTCTTCCGAAGAAGACAAAGCCCAAATCTCTGAATTTTGGAGTCCTTTAAAAAGTTGGGTTTCTCGAAAAATATTTCCAAGGGAATCCCAAAGCGCTTTTTGTTGCTTAAAAAAATCTGAATTCTCTAAAAGATTTTGAAGAAACTCAGGTCGTCCCCCTGCAAGCCGAAGGAATTCTTGCTGAAGAGAGGAATCTTTTATTCCGGAAGAAAGAAGAATGGGTAATAATTGAATATCAGAAGAGAGTGTCATTTTTTCTAATCGCACGCGAGAAAGAATGGTAGGAATAACGCGTGAAAGAGAGTTTGTGGTTAATAAAAAAATAGTTTTTGGAGGGGGCTCTTCCAGAATTTTTAAAAATGAATGAGATGCATCTCGTCCAAATCGTTCAATATTCCGAATAATACAAACTTTCCAGGAGTCTTCCGTGGTTTCAAATAAAAATTTCGTAAGAACCTGAAGATCTTCAATCCCAATCATATCAGATTTTTTTTTCTCTTTTTTTCGATGACTTTGATCAATATTTGAAGATTTTGAGAGCATTTCAAGATTTTCTTGAACTTCCGCTATCCAAAGCATATCTAAAACCTTACACGATGTATGCGTATTCGCAAAAACTCTCTGAGGATCTTGAAGGAGAACACTCGCTCTTGTTTTCGCCAGAAAAAATTTCCCAATTCCCGATGGACCAGAAAAAAGTATCGCATGCGGAAGAAGTCCTTTTTTTGCCTCCAAAAGTATTCGATCTCTCAGTCCAGAATTGCCGACAGAATGAGATTCAAAAATATTCATTTCGGATACATAATACAAGATTTTTTCATGAAAAAAAATCCTTGTTCTTTTTATTTCTTTTTGGTACAATCGTCTGAATTCATTTTTTATTAAACAATGAACAACAACCCTTGGAAAGAAGCTGGAGAAAGAATTAAAGACGATGGAAATGACCTTTCTCATCATACAGATAAAGATGTTCGTCAGGAAAAGCGTCCTCATCATAAAATTGCGATTGCAATGTCCGTCGTAGGACTTTTACTTTTTGCAATTGGACTTGCTCCATTTATTTCTGATATGGGGATTTTTAAAGCATCTGTCACGAGTGATCCCCTTGCGAAGTTTCTTACAGGTGCACAATCAGTAGATAATGTTGACCCCATTAATAGCAAAAATACGCAATCTACCACTACAAATCCTCCTGGAATTTTACCACCTGCAGAAAGTATTACTCCTACTCCTGTTGCACAACCGATCAATGTTTTGCCATCTCCCCTTCCTTCAGCTTCTGTAAGTCCAACTCCGACACCTACCACTGAAGTTATTCCAAATTCAGAAGAAGTAAATATTCTTGGAAGTGGTGGAATACCAGCATTAAACTCCAATAATACGGTGGTGGTTCCGAGTGAGAACATCCAAGTAGAAAAAAATTCTCATACAGGAAGTGTAGATAACGTGGGAACAGGAAATGCAACAAAGTCAACAGGAACAACACATCCTGCAGGAGGAACTGTAAAAACTTCTGTTCCAAAAAATGTAAAAACTGGTCCAGAACAAATATGGTTTTTAATGGCATTTTGTTTATTTGGTGCAGTTATTATTCGATCAAGAAAAGAAATTTTTTCATTTCACACACAATATTAAAAAAGAGAAAGTTCTAAAATGCATCATATTCATATAAAAAATGACTGTTCCTCAAAAATCTCAAAGTTCGTCCACCGAAAAAGCTCCCCAGCTTTCTTCTGCCGAACTTAAAAAAATAAGAGAAGCAGAAAAAATATTTCAACAAGGAATGACCGGAATTCGAGACCTTATTGCCCCTTCATCTCTAGAGGTTTCTTTCCGAAATATTCGTATTGGAGAACGATATTCTAAAACTTTTTACGTACACGCATATCCTCGATTTATAGAGGCAAATTGGCTTTCTCCTGTTATTAACCTCGATTCAACCCTGGATGTTTCCATTTTTATTTATCCAAACGATTCTGGAGAAATTATGAAAAGTCTCCGTAATAAAGTAGCTCAAATGCAATCCACCATGCACATGGATCGAGAAAGAGGAATGGGAAGAGATCCATCTTTAGAAGCATCTCTACAAGATGCGGAAGAACTCAGAGACCAACTGGCACGCGGAACAGAAAAATTTTTTCAATTTGGTCTGTATTTTACGCTTCATGCCGATACTTTAGAGAAAATTCAAAAAACACAAACGGTTATCGAATCTGTATTAGGAGGAAAACTTATTCTCACGAGATCTGCCGATTTACAACAAGAACAAGGATTTCGATCCACTCTTCCGATTTGTAGTGACGAACTGGAAATTTACAGAAATATGAATACGGCGCCACTCTCTTCTAGCTTTCCTTTTACGAGTTTGGAACTTACTTCTAATACTGGAATTTTATATGGAATTAATCGGCACAATAATTCTCTTATTATTTTTGACCGATTTTCATTAGAAAATGCCAATTCTGTTATATTTGCAAAATCTGGTGCTGGAAAATCTTTCGCTGTAAAATTGGAAATTCTTCGTTCCCTCATGTTTGAAACAGATGTTCTCGTGATTGACCCAGAAAATGAATATGAACGTCTTTGTGAATCGGTAGGGGGAAGCCAAATTCGTATTAGTCTTAATTCTCCACAACGAATAAATCCTTTTGATCTTCCTTCTCCTTTAAAAGATGAAATTCTTCATCCAGGAGATCTTTTAAGATCGAACGTTATTTCTCTCGTCGGACTTTTTCGTCTGATGTTAGGAGGACTGAGTCCTACGGAAGAAGGAATTTTAGATAGGGCTTTACTGGATACCTACGCGATGAAAGGAATTACGATGGAAATGGAAGACCCATCATTAGTAGAACCACCTATTCTTTCTGACCTAGAAGCAGTTCTTTCGCGAATGAAAGGTTCAGAAAGTATTCTGGATCGACTTTCAAAATTTACGCATGGAACGTATGCTGGTCTTTTAAATGCCCAAACCAATGTAGATGTAGATAAAAAAATGGTGGTATTTCATATTCGTGATTTAGAAGATGAACTGAGACCTATTGCGATTTATAGTATTTTAAATTTTATTTGGAATAGAATTCGGTCACATCTGAAAAAACGAATTTTAGTAGTTGATGAAGCCTGGACACTGATGCAACATCAAGACAGTGCTAAATTTTTATATGGACTGGTAAAAAGAGCAAGAAAATATTATTTAGGAGTGAGTACTATCACCCAGGATGTAGAAGATTTTCTTTTAAGTCCGTATGGAAAGGCAATTATTACCAATGCTTCTCTCCATCTGTTACTCAAGCAATCGCCCACGGCGGCGGATATTTTGGCAGAGGTATTTCATCTCAGCAAAGGAGAAAAATATCTGTTACTCAACTCAGAAATTGGACAAGGTATATTTTTTGCAGGATTAGACCACGTCGCAATTCAAATTATTGCCTCGTATACTGAAGAGAAAATTATTACTACCAATCCCGAAGAAATTATAAAAATGAAATCAGAAATGGAAAATATTTAAAAAAATAATCATTACTTTCTTAAATTTTTATGAAAAAAACACCAAAATTAACACCAAGAACAATAAAACCCGTCAGCACTGATACCCTCCAGGGAAGAAATTTTGGATCTGGGATATTGAATACTTTCAGATTATTGGCGGGAATTCCTTGGGCCGTTGCACAAGGACCAATTGGGGCTGTAAAAGCGGTTTCTGAAGCATTATTACGACAAATACTCGGTTCACATCTGGTGTATCAGGGAATTGGAGATGCCATGAATGGAAGACACCACATAAGAGCAACAATTCTCGCAATACTCCTTGCTGGTTCAGCCGCTTATAGTTCCCAGTATTTTGAAAATGCCATGAAAGAATACGCCAATAGTCTTCCTCAACCAGAAATGGGACTAGACCAAGAGGGAGCAAGAAACGATGTTACTACGGCATTAAACTTAAGTGTAGACAATTATGCAAAAGAAAAGCAAAAAGCTAGCAGCATTCTCGAAAGTATTGCGGCACAAATACGAACCATTATAGAAAAAGAAAGAAAAGGAGAAGCAGGATCTGGAGCCCAAGGCGAATCGGCAGCATACAATGCAACAAAAATGATTTTGGAAAGTGGTGATCCCCTCCCCAATAATTGGGGAAACATGGATGACCAACAAAAAGAAAAATGGGTTACTGATTTTTTAACCCAAAAAAACTCAAACAATAAAGCACCTGGGTATACCGAAAAAGTTGCAAAAAGTGTCGTACAACTCCTTTCTAAATATCCAGATATTCAAGTTCTTACAGCTTCCACAGAAGGATTTTCAGATTCTATGTATCAAAAAGTGGATTTTACATCACTGGATGCGAAAATTACAACCGCACAAGGAATTTTACAGAAAATAAATTTTGGAGATGAACAAAGCATTGCAGAGGGAATTAAAAAAATACAAAAACTTCTTACAGAACTCCAAAACGAATATACCACCATGAGTAACAATGCTGAAAAGTTTACCAATAATACAAATGCCGTTTTGGCAGGGCTTGGAGAAAATGCCAATACTGCGTTAAAAGATTCAGGAGTGGCAACAAATGCCAGTGCAACAACACTAGAAATACAGATCCCCACCATAAATACTTCTCAAATTCCTACGCTTGAAGAAATAAAGAACAACAACCTTCGTCCAAAAACAGAAATCCCACTGTGGGATAACCCAGAAACATGGAAAACCATTGGAAATATTGGATATTGGGCTCTTCTTATAGATGCCTACTTAGATATTCTTTTACTCCTGTATACCGCTTATTCGGCAAAGAAACAAGAACAGCGAGCAATAAGTCCGCTTAGCAATAAAGAAGTATATTTAAGCGATCGTGAAAATACTTCAAACGCTCTGGTAAATATAGATGGTGATGGAGGAGGCGCTTTAGAAGAAAATGCTGATCAGTCAAAAAATGGTTTATATATAAGAAAGGTGAGAAGTTTAGTACAAAAGCCAGAAGATGAAAAAGAAAAAAATGCGGAGGCTGTTGCAACCGCCTACCTCCCTTCTTGGAATACTTCTACTAGTCTTCCTGTAAATAACTGGCTTGCTATTAATACTACTGCATATTCTCAAATGATTGATAAGATGATAGGGAGTATTCCCATAATAGAAGAAGAAAAAAAATGAAAAGTGATTATATATACAAAAAAAGCGACTTATAGTCGCTTTTTTAAAAACATAATGTGAAAAAATTACACTCCTTCTTTTTCCGTTTCCTCTGTTTTTTTCCGACGTGTTGGACTAAATCCAGAAAGTGCTCGCATAGAAGCTTGTGCAGAAACCAATGGATTACTCGTTCCATGAGATTTTGCAAATACATCTGTAATTCCTGCTAAAATAGCAATTTTTCGGAATGCTCCTCCTGCAATTACTCCTGTTCCAACCGGTGCAGGCATTAACAACAATGCTGCAGATTTATATTTTACTTTTAAATCATGAGGAATGGTTCCCTGAGTAAGAGGAACCGTAATAAGATTCTTCTTTGCATCAGAAACTGCTTTCCGAATAGAAGTCGCCACTTCTACAGATTTTCCTGTTCCAACACCTACTCGTCCTTTGCGATCCCCAATGGCAACCGTTGCCCTAAATCGAAGTCTTCGTCCTCCTTTTACCACACGCGTCACACGTGCAATATCTAAAACCTCTTCATCAAACTCTTTTTCCTCTTTTCCTCCTCTTTCTCTTTTTCTTCCACGACCTTTCCCTTTTCCTCCTCTTTCCCCTCTCTCTTTTGGATTTCTCTTTGAAAGAGCATTATCATCTCCTTTCCCTGATTCTGCTGTATTTTCAGAAACGGAAACCACTGGAGTCGCCTCGTTTTCTCCCTCATTTTCCAATGGTGTTTTTTCAATATCAGTCATAATGGATACAAAAGAAAAATTAAAAAATAAGACCTGCCTCTCGTGCAGATTCTGCAAATGCCTTTACTCTGCCATGATACATATATCCATTTCTATCAAATACACATTGACCAGTATATTTTAATCCTAAAATTTTTGCTAATTCCCGAGCCCCTTCAATATTTCCTTTTTTTAGAGATGCAGACGCCAAAGTGACTCCATTTTCATCATCAATAAGTTGTGCAGATATACCTTTTAAAGAACGAAACACTGTTAATCGAGGACGTGCAACGGTACCAGAAATACGAGCCCGAATTCGGTGCTTTCGTCTCTGCCGTAATAATTCTTTTTGAAGTGCCATACAAAAAAATAAAAAATACTCTTATTTACGTGATGAAGATTTCCCTGCTTTTCGTCGAACATATTCCCCTTGATATCGAATTCCTTTCCCTTTATACGGTTCTGGTTTTCGAAGTTTTCGAATATCCGCCGCAAATTGCCCCACCGCTTGTTTATCAATTCCCTTTATTACCACAATATTTTTATTTTTTCCTTCTATTTCCATATTTACTTCAATTCCACTCGGAGCTTCTAATTCTACAGGATGAGAAAACCCAAGGTTAAGACTAATCTTCGTTCCTGTTGTTTGTGCCCGATACCCTACTCCAATAATTTCAAGGCGTTTTTCAAAGCCCTTTGTGACTCCTTCTATCATATTTGCCAACATTGCACGAGTAAGTCCATGGAAACCCTTTGCCTTCTTTTCTTCATTTGTGCATGCCACTACTAAAAAACCATCATTTTGAACCAACGTAACGCCTAAAAGCATCGGGAATTCAAGAATTCCTTTTGGACCTTTTACCACAAATTTTTCAGGTAAAACATCAACGTTTACACCACTCGGTAATGCCACTGGGAGCCTTCCAATTCGAGACATAAAAAAATTAAAAAACTTCACAAATATATTCCCCACCAATTCCCGCCTTCTTTGCTTCTTGATCTGTTAAAAGACCATGAGAAGTAGAATAAATACCAATCCCGTAGCCATTTCGAACAGGACGAATTTCTGAACTTTGCATATAAAGGCGACGTCCAGGAGAACTTCGACGCTTTAATTCAATATTTTTGAGTTCTGGAAGAAGATAAATCTTCAGTTGTGGGAATTTTTGATCCTGTACGTGACGTACTTTTTCTACAAAACCTTCTTTTTGTAAAATTTCAACAATATCCTCCTTAAAACGAGAATGTGGCACCAGAACAAACTCATGTCGAGCACGAGAAGCGTTTCGGATGCGAGTTAAAAGATCTGCAATAGGATCGGTATTCATGAGAAAAAGAGTAAAGAAATTACCAGCTTGACTTGCGAACGCCAGGGATAAGTCCCCTGGAAGCAAACTGTCGGATACAAATACGACACATATCAAAATAGCGTATATATCCCCTTGGACGACCACAATTACCACATCTATTTCTTACCCGACAACGCAAAGCGGGGATTTTTCCTTTTTGAAGAGCCTGCATTACGCGTGCTTTTCTTTTTTCATCCCGGGCAATCATGGAAAGTTTCGCCATACAAAAAAATTATGAAGTGCGTTGAAAAGGGAAACCATAGGTCTCTAGAAGTATTTTTGCTTCTGCATCGTTTTGAGCAGTAGTAGAAAGTGTAATTTGAATTCCATAATTTTTCACCACGTCGTCATAATGAATTTCAGGAAAAACAGCATACTCTTTTAAACCAAAAGAATAATTTCCATTTCCATCAAAAGAACGAACAGAAAGTCCTGAAAAATCTCGAATACGAGGAGTCGCAACACGAATAAATCGCGCTAAAAAATCATACATTTTTTGACCACGAAGCGTTACTGTAACTCCCACAGGCATCCCCTTCCTGAGCTTAAAGTTTGATACTGACATTCTCGCTTTTTTTACCATCGGTTTTTGTCCAGAAATAGCTTCTATTCCTTTTACAATAGGAGAATGATCTTTTGAACCATGAAGCCAAGATCCCATTCCAACATTTAAAACAATTTTAGTAAGACGAGGGAGAGAAAGAATATTTTCTCGTCCAATCGCCTTTTGAAGTGTTGCCATTTCTGCCGATACTGGGGATAATTTTTTTTTCGCCATCCTATGACTTTGTAAAAGTATTCGTAATAACTGATCCTGTTTTTTTCGCCACACGTTGTTTTTTCCCATTTGAAGAGATGAGATATCCCACTCGTGTTGGCATTTTTGAAGAAGGATCAAGAAGCATCACATTAGAGACATCAAGAGGTGCTTCATATTGAAGCCGTTCTCCTGCAGATTCTCGTGTTTTTTTGCGATGTTTCGTAATAATATTCACTTGTTTTACTACTACTCTCAATTTTTTAGGAATAACACGGAGAACTTCCCCCTTTTTTCCCTTATCTTTGCCGGTAATAACTACGACGGTGTCGCCTTTTTGAATTTTCATGAGAGAGTTACAAAACTTCTGGAGCTTGAGAAATAATTTTTTGATATCCTTTCGCTCGAATTTCTCGAGCCACAGGTCCAAATACACGTGTTCCCCTTGGTTGACCTTCTGCATTTACAATAACCACTGCATTATCATCAAATCGAAGGAATGATCCATCTTTACGACGAATCGTTCTTACCTGCCGTACCACCACGGCCTTCTGTACACTTTTTCGTTTTACTACACCTTTTGGAGCGGCTTTCTTTACCGCTACTACGATAATATCTCCCACATACGCATATCGACGTTTTGATCCACCGAGAACTTTAATACACATAGCCTCTTTCGCACCTGTATTATCTGCCACCGTCAAATTCGTTTGTACTTGAATCATACTGCTGAAGAGGTAATATTATCATTTTCTACCACTATCCAATGTTTTGTTTTTGAAAGTGGACGAGATTCTTGAATACATACTGAATCACCTTCTTTGAGAAGATTTTTTTCATCATGAGCAGTATACTTTTTCGATGTTCGAAATGGTTTTTTATACACTGGATGTGTTTTGTAATCATGCACCGTTACAACAATAGTTTTATCCATTTTTGCCGATGTAACAATTCCGGTCTTGGTTCTCATAAAGGATAAACTGAAAGTTTTTTAGATTGGATAGCCGTGAGGATTTGAGCGATATATTTTTTCTGCTTTGGATACTTAGAGGTATCTTTTTGTTGACCAACAGCAATCCCCATTCGTATTTTTACTAAACTTCGACGCGCATCGTCGAGCTTCTTTTCAAGGTCTCCTAAAGAGAGTGCCAACAACTGTAAAAAAATATCTGTTTTCATAATGCGTGTTTTACAACAAAACGAGTTTTAATTCCGAGTTTATGCCCAGCAAGGCGTAATGCTTCACGAGCAGATTCTTCTGGGATTCCTTCAATTTCAAAAAGAATTGTTCCTGGATACACAGAAGCCACATAGAGTTCCACAGAACCTTTTCCAGATCCCATGGGCACCTCTGCTGCCTTTTGTGTTACAGGCTTATGAGGAAAAATACGAATCCATGTTTTTCCTCCTCTTTTCATAGAGCGAGAAATAGCTCTTCTGGCTGCCTCAATTTGTCGAGCACTGAGCTCCCCTGCAGTTTCTGCTTTTAAAGCAAAAGCACCAAAGGAAATTCTACTTCCTACTTGAGCAGTTCCCGCAAGACCTCCTCGACCTCTGTGCCATTTGCGCCGCTTTGTTTTTTTAGGGACAAGCATAAAAAAAGAAATGCATCCAAACTAAAGTAATACTTCGTTCAGTAAGAAAAAAGCCGACGTATGTTCACAAAAAGGAATGAATGTGTCAAGAACTTTCTTTTAAAAAAATAAATAAAAGCGGTAATTCTCTCCTAAAAACTCGACAAAATCGCTTTTTTCATATACAATAAGAAGAAAACATAAGAGAAAGTGTTCTGTAAAATATTGTATGTTCCTCACTTTTTCTTGTATTATACTTTTTGATTCTTTCTCTCTTTTCCTATCGAATTTTCTCCATTTGATATTGGCAACTTTTCATGGGTAGATATTACCTTTTGGGGGATGGTGTTGGTCGTCTTGTATTTTGTTATTCTGCAAATTTTTTGGCTTTGGTACGACTATAAACGAGCAGAAAAAATTGTATTTTTGCAGGTAAAAATTCCAAAACAAGATTCAAAAGAAGATCGAGAAAACGTGGGAGAAGAATATGGATCTTCCAAAGATTTTATTAAAATTGCGAGTGCGATGAACCAACTCTATTCTTCGTTTTTTGCGTTGTATTCTTCTAAAAAAATAAACCAATTTTTTTTAGGACAAGATTTTTTTGTATGTGAATATTATGTACAAAAAGGTCACATCGAGTTTTTAATTGGAGTGCCAAAAAATGCAATCGAAATTATAGAAAAACAAATTGGGTCATTTTATCCGAACGCGGTAATAGATATTATTCCTCGCCCCCTTATTGTACAAAAAGGACAATTTTATTCCGGAGGACATATCCATTTATCAAATAGTTATATTTTCCCAATTCGCCCCATGCAAAAAATGGAGGCAGATCCTATTAATAATTTTACAAATGTTCTCTCAAAAATTGACGTTGATGACCGTGTGGGGATTCAATTTCTTCTTCGTCCTGACAAGGGAGAATGGCATAAAAAAGGCGCAAAAAGGGCAGAAGAGATGTCAAAAGAAAAGGAAAAAAACACTGGATTCTTTCTCTTTTGGCCATTTCTTCTCTTGGGAAAAATTTTTCGTATTCTTTTTCAAGGAACCGGAAAAGAAGATTTTTCTGGAAAAAATAATGAACCACCTGGTGGAGGACAAAGTACACCTATGATGCAAGAGCGTATTAAAGCGGTAGAAGAAAAAACTACTAAACAAGGATTTGATACCGTTATTCGAGTGTTAACTGCCTCAAAAACACAAGAACAAGCAGACGCGTATTGGACATTTGCCAAAGCAGCATTTGAACAATATACCGCTCCAGATATGAATAGTTTTACAAAATCTCATACGTATTCAAAAAAATGGGTAAAAGAAGAATACGAAGCGCGACGATTTTCTCGTCCATTTTGGTATTGGACATGGAGATTTATATTTGATGTACATGAATGGCAACAAGTGTTATCAACCGAAGAAATGTCATCCCTCTTCCATTTCCCCAGTATTCGATATAATCCTTCCCCTGCTATTGAATGGCAAGAATTTAAACTCACTGCTCCCCCCGTAAATATGCCAAAAGAGGGTTTATTACTCGGAGTAAATGAATATCGAAATGTCACCACGGAGGTACGAATTTTACCAGATGACCGAATGAGACATTTTTATCTCATTGGAAAATCTGGAACTGGAAAATCTACTATTTTAGACCAGATGATTAAACAAGATCTGAGGAATGGAAAAGGTTTATGTTTAGTAGATCCCCATGGAGATTTAGTAGAAGCCGCCCTTTTATATATTCCTCGAGAACGTGCAGAAGATATTATTATATTTGAACCAGGAGATTTGGAACGCCCAATGGGACTCAATATTTTAGAAGCTGAAACAGAAGATCAACGAGAATTTATGGCACAGGAAGCCCTGGCAATTTTTATTAAATTGTATGGAGAAGAAATTATGGGACCACGTTTACAAAATTATTTTCGAAATGCAGCCCTCACGCTTATGGCAGATGAAGAAGATCCTGCAACACTCATTGATATTATGAGACTTTTTACAGATGAAGATTACCAAAAAACAAAAGTCGCAAAAGTAGTAAATCCATCTGTAAAAGCCTTTTGGACACAAGAATATGCAAAATCTGGACAACGGGAAAAAGAGGAAATTATTCCATATTTTGCTGCAAAATTTGGACCATTTGTAACCAACAGACAAATTAGAAATATTATTGGACAACCAAAATCTGGGTTTGATTTCCGAAAAGTCATGGATGAGGGGAAAATTTTGCTCGTAAACCTTTCAAAGGGAAAACTTGGAGATTTAAATGCAAAACTGTTAGGAATGATTATTGTATCAAAAATTCAAATGGCAGCAATGAGCCGTGCAAATATTCCTGAAAATGAGCGAAAAGATTTTTTCCTGTATGTAGATGAGTTTCAAAATTTCGTAACCGAAAGTTTTGCATCTATCCTTTCAGAAGCCAGAAAATACCGATTAGGACTGATTATTGCTCACCAATATATTTCCCAAATTACCAAAATGGACGGAGGAGGAAAAGGAAGCCACGAAGATACTACTATTCGAGATGCAGTTTTTGGAAATGTGGGCTCTATGATGTGCTTTAAAATTGGTGCACAAGATGCCGAAACGATGGCAAAAGAATTTGCTCCTGCGTTTACCGAACAAGATTTGGTAAATATTGCCAATTATCATGCCTATATTAAACTGAATATTAAAAATACCACTTCGAGAGGATTTGTGATGAAAACCATTTATGATAAAACCGGTGCCGATAAAGAAGCGGCAGAAGCGTTTAAACAACTTTCACGCTTAAAATATGCCCGTGACAGAGCATTTGTAGAACGAGAAATTAAAAGAAGATTGTTATAATGTTTGAAAGCCATAAAAAAAGATTTGACAATATCCATAAAAAAAATAAAATTGCGTCCATTTATTTTTTTTTATGAACGCGAAAAGAAGAGCAGAAACTTTTAATCCAGAATATGGGATAGTAGATGGGACGGGTGGTATGGGAAAACTTGTTTATGATAATTTACGTTTACCGAATAAATATGGATTAGATATTAAAAAAACAGGTCCCCATACAAACCCTGCTTTAAGCGGAATTGTAAACTTTCACAATGGGCAACCTGGTGTTCTATTTCCCGCTTTCCCAGAACACGTTGCTCAAGAAGCACTTACAATCTATCAGCAAGATAATAAAAGAGCGTTAAAAACGGCAATTGGAATAAAAGGGGTAGGAAAAGCAAATTTATTAACCGTCTTTCTCGATTCTCTTCAACATTATGCCAGTCAAGTATACTCAGCAATGGCTGGTCCTGTTATTGGAATGCACCAAATGCACGGTCCGAAGGTTCCAAGTTTAGCATCGCAAAACGTTATATTAGGTGTAACACCTGCAAAACAAAATCATCATCTTTACGAAGCATCAAAGACATGGCTTATTTCTTTTTTAGAAGAAATGGGATATGATAAACAAAATATTGGAGAAATGACAGTAGAAAAACACGATAAACTTATGACAGATGTCCAATTTTTATCACATACTCTGTTTTTAGTGCTCGCAAGTGCGGTAAAAAAGAAAATGAAGACAGAAAACTATTCTTCAGAAAACATTCCAGAATGGATTCATGAGGCGGTTCTGATGTCACAAAGAATTTTATCAGGAGAAAGTCATGTATATAGAAATATTGCAATTCATAATCCTCATAATCCTGAACTATTACAAAAATTGATACAAAAAATGCAATCAATACCCATTAATAGTAATTTCGAAGAAATGGCAAAATCTCTTTTTACAGAAGGACAAACAGTACTGCAAGAATATCTACAGGAATCCGAAATTTCGGACAATGAAAAAAAATATGGAAAAACCCCAGTGTCTGGAACAAGAGATGGAATTATTGCAAAGCTTCAAGACCAACAAATATTAATAGCAAGTATGCCTGATACAGAAAATACCGTTATACAAGCCCTTTGTGATTATGAAAGATCACTAAAGAGTCCCAAGACTTATGACGAGCATTTTGAAGAATTACAAAATTTCTTTCCCGAAAGGAATATAGGAGCATCTAACCCTATTATTGCAAAATATAGTACATAAAAATTCATAATTTTTTATGGTGGGATATAACTTTTATGGTGTCTTTTTACTTAATTCTCTTTGTATTTTTCCTGCTTCATTTATTAAAATTCCTTCTAATCGTAATTTTTTTATTTTTTCACAAACTCCACCAAACGCATATTCACCACAAAATCCGTCAGAACGAACCACTCGATGACAAGGAATATTTTTCGGATCGGTATTTTTTGACAAAATATGCCCCACTGCCCTATATGCCCGAGGACTTCCCGCAGAAAACGCTATGTCACTATAGGTACACACCGTACCCCTTGGAATGCGTGAGACCAGCGTATATACACGATCTGCGAAAGAATCTGCAGAAGAAAAAGATGAGGAAGTCATACAGAAGATTTTTAAATAATATGTTCCGAGATGTTTTTTACAAATTCTACCGCTTGGTTTTTTTGTAGCAGATTTCCAGAAATTTGAGCTTCTCGTACCAGAGCTTTTATTTGTCCTACTTTTTTCCCAGCAGGAATTTGCAAAATTTCTTGAATTTCTAATCCATTTAAAAGATCGGAAGAAAATTGTGGCAACAATCGTTCTGATTCTGCAAAACGGTATTCTTGCTCAATCTTTTCTACCAAAGACGCATTTCCATCATGTCCCAATGCATCTGCACGACACACTTCTATTAACCATGGAAAAAATGGATGGTCAAAAAATTGAAGTTGATGGGATTTTTTCATCTGCAAGAGCGTATACATACGAATATGGTTTTTAATAAGCCACGCAATTGTATTTCTTTCGAGCCGAGAAAATTGAAGCCGAGATGCAATTTTTAAAAAAAGTTCTTCAGAAACATCTTGGTGCAATGGGAAACGATTTCTATCGGCGTCATGGTGAAATGTTTTCGCTTTTCCAATGTCATGAAACAGCACCGACCACGCTACTATTTTTGAAATATTTTCAGGAAGCGTCGCCAAACATGCCAGAGTATGCTCCGAAACCGTTCGAGTACCATCTGCATCTACAGTTTTGGATAATTGTGAAACTTCTGGAAGAATTTGTTCTAAAATTCCAAAATTTTGAAGATCTTGTAAAGCTTCCACTCGTGAAGGATGAAGAATCATTTTTTCTATTTCACTACGGATACGTTCTCCTGAAACCTTGGAAATACAAAATGCGTATTGAGAAAGCGCTTCTTGAGTTTGAATATGGTAGGAACAAGAAAAACGGTTTTTAAAACGAATCGCCCGCATAATACGCAAAAAATCCTCTTGAATTCGCTCCGAAGGATTCCCGACAAAACGAAGAATTTTATTTTTTAAATCGTCTTGTCCTCCTCCAAAGTCAAATAATTTTTCTGATATGGGATCCCAAAAAAGAGCATTAATCGTAAAATCCCTACGAAGGGCATCTTGTTGCATATTTGTAAACATAACCGCATCTGGGCGACGTCCATCAGAATATCCAGAATCAGATCGAAATGTTGCTATTTCAAAATGATGCTCATTTTCTACAATAATAACGACTCCAAAATGTTTCCCAATCGAAAAACTCTTTTCAAAAATATTTTCTATTTCTTCTGGTTTCGCATTGGTGGCAATATCAATATCATCCGGAAGATGTCCCAAAAGCATATCTCGAACCGCTCCACCCGCAAAAACTGCTTCATATCCTGCATTTTGTAATCGCTGGCAAATGGAAAAAGCAGTATTCCGCAATGAATAAATGAAAAATGGAGAAAAGGTATGAAAATTTCAAAAAGCAATGAAATCTTTACGATAATAACATTTTCCCCATCTCAATGGCACATTCTTCAGACGCCAATGGACCATTGGCGGTACATATTTGTCCATCTCTCACAACCGAAGAATTTTGATAGAGAGCTCCATACGAAATACACATTTTCTCAAATACTCCATCTTCATTCCAGCCAGTTGCTTTTTTCCCTTTTAAAAACCCCCAAACAAGAAGATTTTGAGGAAATGCACAAATAGCACCTACTGGTTTTTTTTCAGAAATAAAATATTCAGTCAGCATTTTTGCGTCTTTATTCTCTTGAAACACCAAACACCCTGCCCCTCCCACCAAAAAAAGCGCAGAAAAATCATCTTTCACCACTTCGGAAAGAAGAAAATCTGGTAAAACACGATACCCAAAACGTCCAATAGCTTCCGTATGAAGAGATGCCGTTTTGACCGGTATTCCCATTTGCTCCCAAAACATACGCGGAACAATATATTCTATATCTCGAAACTTTTCTGGCGCTATAAGCATGAGCAATGGTTTCATGAAGTTTATAAAGAGGTTTGAGCATTTATTACTTCTTTTTGTTTTTTATATTCGACCACGAGGGCTTGTATTTTTTCAAGAAGCAATTTTTTGTATTCCAATCGTGTTATTTCTTTGGCTTTTAAGGATGCTTTTAATGTTTTTAAAATCGCCTTTTTGTCTTGAATAAAAGCTTTTTTGAGAGCTTTTAATTGTGTTTTTTTTTGCTGTAACAGTTGTTTTTTTTCTTTCTGTGTACTTCCTCCTCCTGCCTGAGGAACATTTTCCTGAGGAGATACTCCAGGAGAAGGCTGTGAGGGAGATGTTCTGGGTACTTCTCGAGTACTCACATTTACACTTATCAAAGAGTCCGAATATCCTTCAACAGCAGGAGCAGAAACGAAAATTCCAATAATCCCAAAAAATAAAACACTCATTCCTAAAAAAAATATTTTTTTCATAATGCAAAAGAAAAGCGCAATTTCATCATGACACTGTTTTATTTTCTTGTAAACTCCGCCTAAAATTCTTCAGAACGAATATGTATTTCTGCACCGGTATCTCCCAACACCCACAATATTCGTTCATCTTTTCTCCACCAAGTAAGTTGACGCTTCGCGTATTTTCTCGTATTTTGTTTCATTTTTTCTTTTAATTCTTCCAGAGATATTTCTCCAGAAAAATATTGCAACGCTTCCGGAACTCCATGGGCGTTAAATCCACTATCGAGTTGGGGAATATCCGGATATTTATTTACAAGCGCCGATACCTCTTCTAAAAATCCTTCTAAAAACATTTTTTCTACCCGGGCGTTAATTTTTTCATATAACGTTTTTCGAGGGAGTGCCACTCCCAATAGAAAAAAATCGTATGGTACCGCTTCTCTTCTCGGTTTATCTGGACTCTGCAGTGTTTCAAAAATTTCAAGCGCTCGAATAAGGTATTTCCGATTATATACTCCAATTTTTTCAGCTTTTTGGGGATCTTTCTGAAAAAGCATTTCCCAAAGTGTTATAGTAGAAAATTTTTCTAATTTTTCACGCAGTTCAAAATGAGGCGGACACGTCCCAAAAGAAAATCCCTTCGTGATCGCATTGATATATAATCCTGTTCCTCCGCATATCACCGGTGTTTTTCCGCGTTTTAAAACATCTTTTATTGTTTCATCTGCCATTTTTTTAAAATCTACCACTGTAAAAGAAGTATTTGGCGCAATACATTCAAATAAATGATGAGGAACACCACATTTTTCGTTTTCCGTAGGAGACGCAGTGGTAAGAGAAAGATCTTGAAACATTTGACGAGAATCTGCATTTATAACTTCTCCATTATATTGGAGCGCCATATCTACTGCTATTTTTGTTTTTCCAGAACAGGTCGGACCAGTAACCACTACCACTCCTTTTGGATGATCATGGATAAAAAATGAAATTTTCGGAATAAAAAAAGACATACAATGGAGCAAATATAAATATATGTAAATTTATACTTCTGAAATAATTGGATTTTGGGGAGAAATAGGATCTTTTAAACGCTGACGAACCGAATATAAAACACCAAATGCTAAAAAAAGAAATATCGCACTCAGTAAAAAAGGGAACCACACATGCCAACTAAAAAGCGCACCAGCTCCGAAAGGAGCAATTCCCATACTGAGGGCAATAATAGATGCAGAAATACCCAGTACTTCACCTCGTCGATCAGGAGACGCTTTCGCCACTAATTGACCATTCATCACGACTCTTAAAACCGACTGTCCGAATGTAATTCCCAAAAGTCCAATTCCTAAAAAGATAAAATGAGGAATTGAAAGCGCAATATACCCCAGTGCAAAAACTACAAGCATAATGAGTTCCAAAGCTGGTTCTGGGAATTTTTTTAACCAAAATGCGCGCATAAAAAACATTTGATTCAGGGCAATCACCACTCCCATCATCATAAAAATAATACCGGTCGCGAATTCTTGATAACCATACACACTTCCAAGATATAGCGAAAAAACAGATTGAGCACCTGCAATCGCTAATCCAAAGAGAAAAAATGCGATATAATTTGGACGAAGGATATTGTCTTTTAGAGCACGTACAATTGGGACAAACGGATTCCATGAGAATTTCTGTTTGTGCGGTCGATGTTCTAGAGGAAACGTTTCTGGAAAAAAGAAATATGCCAAAATAAAATTTGTCATTGCTAAAAAACCTACAAACCAAAATGGTAACGCGTGCGAAATATATCCCAACGCACCACCAATAAAAGGTCCTATAATAAATCCTATTCCAAATATAGCACCAATAAGACCTAAATTTGCAGTTCTTTCTGTATCATCTTTTGCAATATCTACTAATGCCGACTGCGCCACTGAAAGATTTCCAGCCGCGAGTCCATCTACCACTCGCCCGATATATAAAAATAAAACAGAAGGTGCCCCCGCAAAAATAAACCACCCTAAAGCAGTAGAAGCAATGCTCACTAAAAGCGCCGGTCTTCTCCCATATTGATCAGAAAGAGCCCCGAGCAATGGGGAAGAAACAAATGCACAAAGTGCAAAAACAGCGAAAATAGCAGTAATAGTGATAGAGGTGGCTCCTTGAAAATTTCCAACATAAAAAGGAAGTACCGGTATCACAATTCCAAGCCCTAAAACATCTATAAAAACCGTAAAAAGAACTAAAAACTTTATTTTTTTATCGTTCATGAAAAAATAATAATTTAAAAAACCCAGCTGAAAAAGTGTACCATAGATAATATTTTTTATCTCAATGTATCCAAAAATATAGAGACGTTTTAGAAAAAATTCTCTATAAAATTTCTTTCAAATAACACTTCTCACAGAGTATCTTTTCTGGTCTTTCTGGAGAATAAGTGGTGTGAATGGGAGTTCCACATTGAGCACAAATTCGTTCCCAAAGTTTTCTAGG
>CAIRYL010000090.1 GCA_903882825.1 uncultured Candidatus Peregrinibacteria bacterium
AAAAAATATGAGTGGATCTCTTTCTATGGCAAATGCAGGAAAAAACACCAATGGTTCTCAATTTTTTATAAACCAAAACGACAACACTTTTTTAGATGGAAAGCATACCGTTTTTGGTGAAATTATTGAAGGAATAGAAGTACTCGATACCATTTGCGAACAAGAAGTAGACCACAACGATCGTCCTCATGAAGATGTGGTTATTGAAGGAATTGAAGTACAAACATATTAAATTCTTCTACTGTCGTACGCCCAATGGAGGAGTGCTTGGCGTTGACGTGGTCGGCACGCAAAATTTCCTGGAAGACAATTGTTTGCTACTGCCCACCAATGTCTTTGCATGGCTTTCCAGCGTTTTATTTGGCGAGCGTCTTCTGCTTCAATTCTGCGTCCCATGTAATACCGACAATACCACTGAAACCACCCCCGTGGATCTTCTGCGTATATCCACCCTTTTTTTTGCCATTCTGCCAGAGAAAGAGATGCATCTACTCCAAAAAAATTAAGGGATGGATTTTTTTTAAAAGGTGAAAGTTTCGCATTTATAAACCATTCTTTTGGAAACTCGTTTTGACAATCGGTTATATATTTTCCTCCAAAAACGCCCATTTCTAGCATTTGCTGGGGGTTTAAATGCGGAGTAAATTCGGGATGAAAATTTTTTCCTACTGGCTGAGTGGTTTCATAGCAATAATTTTTCTGAAAAAAATCACAAACAACAATGCGCATATTTTTGTAAAAGCTACCAACAAGATACGATTTTTTTCGAAAAAAGTGAAAATTATGTTGAGATACGGGAGATTGCAGTTTCAATCCCTTTTTTAGTTGTTTCTATAAGGGATATCTTATGTGCAATATCTCTTATAGCAGTGTCTGTTGCTTCGTCCTTTATTAAATTTTCCAATTTTTTCAGTGTTGCGTCCGTTTTTCGTGCGCTTTGTGTTACTGCTTGTTGTTTTTCTATTGGAAGATTTTCAAACCCATATTTTGGAGTTTGAGTCTCATCCTGACGAGCACTGTTATTATATGTTTTTCCTGGAATTTGTTGGGAAAACTCTACAACTATTATATCAGTCTTGCCAGTACCAAAGTGTATATGATCTCCTTTTTTTGTAAATTCTTTTAAGTTTTCTGGAATATTATTTGTAATTCCGTTGTTAAGTTGCAGTAATTGTTCTGCGTTTGTAAGTGCTGATTTTAATTCTTGTAACAAGTGCCCATATTTTGTATTTAATGCTTTTAATAATATCCCCATATCTTTTTTTCGTTTTTGTTGCTTATCCCCCATCCAGTATTCCTTACTATAAATTTTTTGAAGATTACCGGAGAATGTAGTCATATCGTCTGCAATACCGTCTATTTCTGCTTTATTTTTATTATAAAACTCTATTGCTCCTTTACTGACTTCTTCCAGCTTTGGAATTTTTTCAGTTATACGATCAGTAAGTTCGTTCATACTTACTTCAAGTGCAGTAAAGGTTTCTAACGCTAATTCTTCTTTTTTATTCTTTATTTCTTGTTCTTTTCTTGCAGCTTCTCGTATTTGTCTTTCAGTTTCTTGTCTTTGTCTTTCTTCTTCATCTCTTCGCCTTGCTTCCGCTTCTCTTTGTGTAAATACGCTTTTTACTTGGGTAGTAAAACCTTCGGCGGTTACTTCCTTTGGAAGACCATAACGAAGCTCTCGCTTTTTTAGGAAGTTCTGTAAATCGTCATCGGATATATTTTCATGAAGATTATAAGCCTCTATAATGGCGTTTTTTTCATTCTGTTGCTGCTCTGCAATCCAAGTTTCTTTATATTCTGCATCGAAAAAATTATTTAAATACTCACTTAATTGTATAGGATCTTTTCCCGAAGATTCATTGTATTTTTCATGCATAGCATAAACAAATTCTGGAATATTACCAATTCCCCTAAAACTTTCTTTATATTTTTCATACTGCATATCAAGTTGTGCAGGTGTACTCAGCTTTTGCGCTGCATTTTTAGCGTATGGCGCAAACACTTTTTCTGCAACGTTTGTAGGATTTTTTTGCCTTAGGAGAGCAGTTCTTTTATTATTCTGCTCTCGTTTTTTAAGCACCTCTAAATCCATTTTTTCTATTTCATCGTCCCTTGTTTTTATTTCATCTCGTAAAATTCCTTTTGCGTCTTCTAGCTCCTGAATCAATTCTGCGGATTCAGCAGCAAGTATAGGATTTTCTGTTAGTGCTTGTGTTGTTCCCAATACTTCCTCTAATTTGATCTTAAAACCATCTCTCTCTTGTTGAAGTGTTTTCTTTTTTTCTTTTTCTCCTTTTTCTTTTTCGATTGCTTCTAATTTTCTGCTTACTCTGTTCTTAGTAATTTCTTTTGTTTTTTCTTCTCCTTTTTCTTTAAACCATGGTAAAGTACTAAAAGTTTGAGAAAATTCTGCTTGTAATGCCTCTGAATCTGTTTCTTGCGTAGCTTGTGACATGTTTCGTGCTACTAAAGCAGCTTGAGAACCATCAACACGGTTTACTGCCGTTGTAAGAGCAGTATTATAGTTTTTTTGCATTCGTTCTTGTTGTGCGTTCAAAAGACCTTTCCCTCTATCAAGAGCTGATGCAACTTTATCAAGAGGATCTTCTTTTCCTGTTTCCGTCATAATTTTTTGGTAAAAAAATCGTATAATAATACTGTATTTCCCCTTTTTTTTCAAGCGCTTTTCTAAACGCAATTTTTCCTCTTAAAAAAAAGAGCCTGCATTTTTAGGTATTGGCACTCAAATTGTCAATATTTTGTTTTTTTGAGTATTATAAAAATTATGAACCTATTAGAAGCCCAAGAATTGGCAAAAAAATTACTCCATGAACATGGTATACACGATTGGAAATTTTGTTTTGATCGTGCCAAAATGCGCTTTGGAAGTTGTAGATATAGTATAAAAACTATTACCCTCTCAAAAATACTCACCGAGCTGAATACACCCACAGTAGTAAAAAATGTAATACTTCATGAAATTGCACACGCGCTGGTAGAAAAAAAATGTGGACACGGAAAAAAATGGAAAGAAAAAGTTTTGGAAATAGGGGGTATCCCCAGTCGGTGTTTTTCGAGCCAAGAAGTACAAATGCCACTCCAAAAATATACCGCAGTATGCCCTTCATGCAGTACCTCTTTTCAGGTACAAAAAAAACAAAAAGGCGCCTGTAAAAAGTGCTGTACACACCACAATAAAGGGAAATACTCTGAAAAATTTTTGTTACTATTTCAACAAAATAACATCGTCACCAAAAATCCTAAAAAGTCTCGTCCACGAAAGAAAACAAAAAAAACGCTTATAAAAAATGGTATACAAAAACTTTTTTCCTTGTTTTTTCCCTTCTAAAAGTCTTTTAAAAAGTGCTGTCCTTTATTGCGAATAAAATGACGCAATCCAGATTATAAGCCATTTTTTTATTTTATTCTTTTAAATTTTAAAAAGTTGAACGATTAAAAATGGTTTAAAAACTGTATTTATTCGTACCTTCAGAGTGACGGAATCGCATTTTTTAAGACTTTCCTGAAAAATACAA